>NZ_JBFAOH010000006.1:0-267981 GCF_040675175.1 Nonomuraea sp. NPDC049649 | reverse complement strand
GACCAACATCGCCGCCGCCACCGATCACTACCGCAGCCACCCAGCCGACGGCCTTCAGCTACTCGGTCTCACCATCTGAGAACGCTTCGACCCTGGGAGCATGGCGAAGGGATAAATCACCAAAAATCCCGGAGTAAAGGCCCGTGCAATATTTTCGAGCCATATAACGAGATCAATCTGGGTCGTCAACCCGCTAGACACGATAGGCATTGATTGTGGCCGATTCTCAGACGTACACCTGCGAAACCAGCATGGTTCCTCGCATTCGCTCCCCACCTCCGCGACGCGATGCACATAATGGCGGGCATTCGACGATTCACTTGTGGGAGCCCGATTGAGGACCAGTGAAAAGCCCGCCGTCAACACGGCCGGGTTGTCAGGCCCGGCCTCGCGCAAGCTTCCGGTGCCGCCGCGCGAGCGCAAGCCGGCCCTGGCCGCGCTCGCTGTGCTTCTGATCCTGGGCGGCGCGCTGGCCACCACCCTGCTCGTGCTGCGCAGCGGCGACCGGGTCTCCGCGATCCGGATCACCGAGCAGATCGGCGCCGGCCAGCGGTTCACCGCCGCCGCGCTCGAAGAGGTGCAGGTCGCCGACACGGGCGTCGACTTCGTCAGCTGGTCGCAGCGCGAGCAGGTGCTCAAGAGCTTCGCGGCCGTCACGATCCTGCCCGGCACCCTCCTGACGAACGCGATGGGCGTCAAGGAGAGCGCCGAGCTCGGCCCCGGCAAGGCCAAGGTGGGCCTGGCGCTCAAGCCGGGCCAGCTGCCGGCGGGCCTGCGCGCCGGCGACCGCGTCCAGGTGGTGTACGTGCCGAACCGCGGCAGCGGCGACGACAGCCGCGTCCTCGCGCAGAGCGCCCTGGTCCACCACGTGGGCGACGGTGGCCGGAGCGGCGGCCAGATCACCGTGATCGTCGACAGCGAGGTCTCGCCGGTGGTGCTGCGCCACGCCTCCAGCGGGGAGATCGCCGTCGCCGAGCTGCCGGGAGCGCGCTGACGTGGCCTTGATCGTGCTGGCCGCCGACAAGGGGGCACCGGGGGTGACGACGGCCGCGACGGCGCTGGCCGCGGTCTGGCCGCGCGCCGTGCTGCTGGCCGAGTGCGACCCCGCGGGCGGCGACCTGGCCTACCGGCTGCCCGCCGCCGACGGCGGCGTCCTCAACCCGGGCCGGGGCCTGCTGACGCTCGGCGCGACCGCCCGGCGCGGTCTCGAACCCGGGCAGCTCCACGCGCACACCCAGAAGGTCATCGGAGGGCTGGACGTGCTGGTCGGTCTGACCCACGGCGAGCAGGCGGCCGGGCTCACCTGGCTGTGGGGCCCGCTGGGCCGCGCGTTCGCCGCCCTGCCGGAGGCCGACGTGATCGCCGACTGCGGGCGTCTCGGCGCCCACCCGCAGCTCGGCGACCTGATGGCGGAGGCCGACCAGGTGGTGCTGCTCACCCGGGCCTCCCTCGACCACGTCGCCCACTTGCGCGAACGCCTGTCGATCAGCAAGGCGCACGGCGTCGCGGTGATCGCCGACCCGCGCAACTACCGCGCCTCGATCGAGGAGGTGCGCCGGATCGTCGGCCCGTACGTGGGGTTCGTGCACGGGCTGGCCCACGATCCGAAGGGGGCCGAGCTGCTGCGCGGCCAGTGGGGCGGCAGGCTCGACCGTTCGCTGCTCATCCGTACGGCGCGCGACCTCGCGGGACGGCTGGTGAGCCACCGATGATCGACCACAGCCTCGTCAAGCGGTTCCGGCAGGAGGTCGGCGACCGGCTGGCCCACCAGCGCAGGCTCGACCAGGCCAACGGCGTGCCGCCGATGACCGGGGAGGACGAGCGCCAGTTCGCCCGCGCGCTGATCTCCCAGGTGCTGGAGGAGCACGCCCGCAGCGAGATCGGTCTCGGCCGTACGCCGCCCACCGTCGAGGAGGAGGAGGCGCTCGCGGCCGGGATCCACGCCGCGCTGTTCGGCGTGGGCCGTCTGCAGCCGCTCCTGGACGACCCCCAGGTGGAGAACATCGACATCAACGGCTGCGACCGCGTGTTCGTCAGCTACGCCGACGGCCAGGAGCTCATGCACGACCCGGTGGCCGAGTCCGACGAGGAGCTGATCGAGCTGATCCAGATCCTCGCGGCTTACTCGGGGCTGTCGAGCCGGCCGTTCGACACCGCCAACCCGCAGCTCGACCTGCGCCTGCCCGACGGGTCGCGGATGAGCGCGGTGATGGACGTGACGGTGCGGCCGGCGGTGTCGATCAGGCGGGCGCGGCTCGGCAAGGTCTTTCTTTCTGACTTAGTCGGAAATGGCACCATAAGCCCGGAGATTGGGCGTTTTCTGACGGCCGCCGTGGCCGCCAGGAAGAACATCATGATCGCCGGATCCACCAACGCCGGAAAGACCACGCTGCTGCGCGCGCTGGCCAACGAGATCCCGCCCGCCGAA
Organism: Nonomuraea sp. NPDC049649; assembly: GCF_040675175.1. Lineage (NCBI taxonomy): Bacteria > Bacillati > Actinomycetota > Actinomycetes > Streptosporangiales > Streptosporangiaceae > Nonomuraea > Nonomuraea sp. NPDC049649. Next base: position 265,553 of record NZ_JBFAOH010000006.1, on the reverse strand, counting down.
CGTCTCATCACCGTCGAGCGCGCCCTCGAACTCGGCCTCGACCAGTTCGCCGAACTCCACCCGAACGTCGTCGCCTTCGAACAACGCCTGCCCAATTCCGAAGGCCAGGGCGAAATCAGCATGGCCGAACTCGTCCGCAGATCACTGCGTATGAACCCGAGCCGCGTCATCGTCGGCGAGGTGCTCGGCGACGAGATCGTCACCATGCTCAACGCGATGACCCAGGGCAACGACGGCAGCCTGTCGACCATCCACGCCAACTCCAGCATGGAGGTCTTCAACCGCATCGCCACCTACGCGCTCCAGGCCAGCGAACGGCTGCCCATCGACGCCACCCACATGCTCATCGCCGGCGCGATCGACTTCGTCGTCTTCATCGAGAAGCGCAACGACTACCACCGCGGCGGCACCCTGCGCCGCTTCGTCTCCAGCGTCCGCGAGGTCAACGGCTGCGACGGCCGCGTGCTGTCCAGCGAGGTCTTCATCCCCGGCCCCGACGGCGCCGCCGTGCCGCACGCGCCGGTCTCCTGCCTGGAGGAGCTCATGGCCCACGGCTACCACCCGGGAGGCTGGTGACCATGCCGGGCCTCGACCCGCTCGCCCTGCTCACCGGCGCCGTCACCGGCGGCGGCCTGTTCCTGCTCGTGCTCTCCCTGTACGGGATGCCGCCCCGCCCGTCGAAACCCAAGGGCCACCTCCTCCGTACGCTGACCACCCGCACCGCGGTGGCCGCGGTCGCCGCCGTCGTCGTCCTGGCGGTCACCCGCTGGCCCGTGGCCGCGGTCGGCACCGTGCTGCTGGTGTTCGCCTGGCGCGGCCTGTCCGGCGGCGCCGCCGAGGAACGGGCCGCCATGCGCCGCCTGGAGGCGCTGGCCGCCTGGACCGAGTCGCTGCGCGACACCATCGCCGGCGCGGCCGGGCTGGAGCAGGCCATCCCGTCCTCCATCAGGGCCGCCGCGCCCTCGCTCCGCCCCCACCTGCGCGCGCTGGTCGACCGGCTGCACACCCGGATGGCGCTGTCCGACGCGCTCAGCCGGTTCGCCGACGACCTCGACGACCCCTCCGCCGACCTGGTCGTGGCCGCGCTCGTGCTGAACTCCAAGCTGCGCGGCCCCGGCCTGCGCGACGTGCTCGGCGCGCTCGCCGTCTCCGCCCGCGAGGAACTCGACATGCGCCGCCGGGTCGAGGCCGAGCGCCGCGCCACCCGCCGCAGCGTGCAGATCGTGGTGGGCACCGCGCTGGCCTTCGCCGCCCTCCTCGTCGTTTTCAACCCGTCGTACGTACAGGAGTACGACGACGCGCTCGGCCAGGCCGTCCTCGTGGTGGTCGCGGGCCTGTTCGGCGCCGGGTTCGCATGGATGCGGCGGCTCGCCAGGTTCGACAAGCCGAGCCGGCTGCTGATCGGAGGCGATCATGGTTGAGGGCGTGCTGGCCGGCGGCGTGCTGGGCCTCGGCCTCTTTCTCCTGGTACGGGCGATCTTCCCGGCCCGGCCCGGCCTGGTGAGCAGGCTGCTGGCGCTGGACGCGGTCCGCGAGAGCACCGACGCCCCCCGGATCAGCCTCCTGCTGCCCGAGGAGGAGGTCGGCTCGTTCCGCCGCGGCCTCGGCGCGCGGCTGGCTGCCCTCTACGCGGCGCGCGGCTGGGAGGCCCGGTCCGTCAAGTCCGACCTGGCGCTGGTGGGCCGCTCGTTCGAGGGCTTCCTGGCGACCAAGGCGCTGCTGGCGGCCAGCGGGCTGCTGGCGTTCCCGCTGCTGTTCGGCTGGCTGCTGCTGATGGGGTGGGGCGCGTCTCCGGCCGTCCCGTTCTGGGTGGCGGTGCTGGCCGCGGGCGTCTTCTTCTTCCTGCCCGATCTCCAGATCCGCAAGGAGGCTGCGGCCCGGCGGCGCGACTTCCGCCACGTGGTCGGCGCCTTCCTCGACCTGGTGTCCATGAACCTGGCCGGGGGCCGCGGCGTGCCCGAGGCCCTGATGATGGCGGTCTCGGTCAGCGGCGACCAGCCGAACTGGGCGATGGCCCGCATCCGCGACGCGCTCAGCGGCGCCAGGATCGTCGGCATCACCCCCTGGCAGGCGCTCGGCCAGCTCGGCGAGGAGCTCAACGTCGACGAGCTGCGCGACCTGTCGGCGGCGCTCGGCCTGGTCGCCGAGGACGGTGCCAAGGTGCGCTCCTCCCTGACCGCGCGGGCGGCCACGCTGCGCCGCCGCGAGCTCGCCGAGATCGAGGGCCGGGCGGGCGAGCGCTCACAGTCGATGCTGGTCGCCCAGCTCCTGCTCTGCGCCGGTTTCGTGATCTTCCTCAGTTTCCCCGCCGCTATGAAGATGTTGGGGTCCTAAATGAACCATCCGTGGATCATCTACGCCATCGCCCTGCTGCACGTGCGCATCCACCGCGCCCGCACCGCCCCGAGCCGCGGCGCCTCCGCCGTGGAATGGGTCATCATCACGGCCATCATCGCCGGGGTCGCGCTCGGCCTCGCCACCCTGATCAGAGGGCTCGTCGAAGGCAAACAGGCCGAGATCGAGGGCAGCTTCGGCGGCGGGGGCGGCGACGGCGGCGGAGACCCGTGAGCCGGCGGCGCCCGCGCGACGGCGGCGCGACCGTGATCGAGCTGGCCCTGCTGATGCCCGTCGTGCTCGCCGTGGTGCTGCTGATCGTGCAGGTGGCGCTCTGGTTCCACGGCCGCCAGGTCGCCGAGGCCGCCGCCCGGGAAGGCGCCCGCGTCGCCCGCGCCGCTCCCTTCGACTCCGGCGGCTGGGAACAGGAGGCCACGTCCCAGGCCAGGGACGTGATCACGGCAATCGGCCCGCGGCTGCTGTCCGACGCGCAGATCGAAACCGAGGAGCGGGAGCCCGACGAGCGCCACGTCACCGTGACGGGCAGCGCCGTCCAGGTCATCCCGCTGCTCCCGGAGCTGGCGTTCACCATCACCGCCACGGCCGGCGGGCCGGTCGAATGCTTCCGCCCCGACGACGGAGGAGGCGACTGCGGTGAGTGACCGCAACCGGGACCGGGGGTCGATGGCTGTCGAGACCGTGATGCTGGCGCCGATCTTCCTGCTGTTCCTGCTCTTCCTGACCGGGGCGGGACGGCTGGTCGAGGCCCAGGGCGAGGTGAACGGCGCGGCCAGGGACGCCGCCAGAGCCGCCTCCGTCCAGCGCACGCTCGGCGAGGCCGAATCGGCGGCCCGCGAGATCGCCACCGCCGCGCTCGAAGGCCAATGCGCGGGCCCGGCGGTCTCGCTCGACGGCTCCCGCTGGGAGGAGGGCGGCGAGGTCCGCGCCGAGGTCACCTGTCAGCTCGACCTCGGGTTCCTCGGGTTCGGCGCGGCCAAGACCATGACCGGCACCGCGGTGGTGCCGCTGGAGCAGTTCCGGAGGGTGGAGTGAGACGGGGTGAGCGCGGGTCGATGTCGGTGTTCACCGTGCTCTTCTCCGTCGTGGTGTTCCTGCTGGCCGGGCTGCTCGTGGACGGCGGGGCGGCGATCAACGCCCGGCTGCGCGCCGCCGACATCGCCGAGCAGGCCGCCCGCGCCGGCGCCGACCAGGTCGACGTGGACCAGCTCCGCGAGAACGGCGAGGTCCGCCTGCTGGGCGAGGCCGAGGTGTGCGCCAGGGCAGGCGAGGTCGCCGACGCCCACGAGGACGACGGCATCACGATGGCCGCCTGCACCGTCGACGGCGAGCAGGTCGCGGTCACCGTCGGAGTGCCCTGGACGGCGTTCTTCCTCGGCGCGATCGGCTTTTCCGGCTCCGAGATGCGGGCGGAGGCCACCGCCGCGCCCGAAGCACAGTGAGCCAGACCGATTGGGACCGGTCAGTGGAGAAAGCACCCGGCCAGCCGGGACGCTGAACGTGAGAAGGGAGTGGTGATGCCAGGTCCGGCTCAGCACGGGCGCCCCCGGACGCCCGTACGCATCCCCGACAGACGCCGCTTCCGCGACGTCCTGGCCGGGGTCGGCGCGCTCGCGCTGCTGCTGGCGCTCGTCGGCGGCGTCCCGTACGCGCTGATGCTGTTCGTCGGGCCGCCGATCGGCCCCGAACTGCTCGACCTCGACCTGCTCACCACCCGCATCGGGCCGAGCACCGTCACGGCGCTGCTGGTCCTGCTCGTCTGGCTGGCCTGGCTGCAGCTGTTCGCGTGCGTGGTGGTCGAGGTGTACGCGGGTGTGCGGCGCGTCGGGATGCCCGCCAGGGTGCCGCTGTCAGGCGGTACGCAGGCGCTGGCGAACAAGCTGGTCACAGCCGCGCTCGTGCTGTTCACCACCGGAGCCGCGATGACGCCGATCGCCAGACTTGCCACCCCGCCGCCTGCCATGCCGCCGGTGACGGCCGTCGCGTTCACCGCGCCGGTCGTCGAGCAGCAGGTGACGGACCACCAGCGGACCAAGAAGGTGTACGTGGTGCAGCCGCCGCACGGCCGCCACCACGAAAGCCTGTGGGAGATCGCCGAGAAGTGCCTCGGCGACGGCCGGCGCTACCCCGAGATCTTCCGGCTCAACCAGCACAAGGAACAGCCCGACGGGTCCCGCCTGCGGATGGCCGACCTGATCAGGCCCGGATGGGTGCTCGACATGCCGGACGACGCCCGCAACACCCACATCGTCCCCGCCGGCCAGGCCAGAGCCCAGACCCTCAAGGAACACCCCGGCCCGCCCGAGAAGTCCTCCGACCGGCAGAAGGGCGACCGGGGCGCGGCCGAACAGAACGGGCGCGGTTCCGACGACCGGCGCGGCAAGCACGGTGACGGCCGGGGAGAGCAAGGCTCCGGCGAGCGGGGCGCGGACGGTCAGCGGGGCCGCGGCTCCGGCGACCAGGGCGCGTCCGACCAACGCGCGTCCGACCAGGGCGCGTCCGACCAGGGCGGGCGTGGTTCCGAGCTGGGCTCGGACGAGACGCAAGGCACCGGGGCGGTGTTCTTGGACTTCCTCGCCGGGGCGTCGCTGGCCGCCGCCGGGCTGCTGGCGCTGCTCGCCGTGAGGCGGCGTGAGCAGCTCTGGCGCCGGCTGACAGGGCACCGGGTGGCCCGGCCGCGCGGTGACGCCGCCGAAGCCGAGGTGGCGCTGAGGCTGGGCGCCGACAAGCCGGGCGCCCGCATCCTCGACCTCGGGCTCCGGATACTCGGCGCCGCGCTGGGCTCCCAGGGCCGCACCCCGCCCACCGTCTACGCCGCCCACCTGTCGGCGCGCTCCCTCGACCTGTGGATCCACCCGCCGGACGAGCACCCGCCAGCCCCGTGGACGGCCGACGACAGCGGCCAGGTGTGGCGGCTGAGCGCCGAGGAGGGCCGCCGGCTGGACCATCAGGCGGGCGGCGCCCCGTACCCGGGACTGGTGTCGATCGGCACCGACCGGAGCGGCCGGGTGCTGGTCGACCTGGAGGCGGCGCAGGGCCTGATCAACATCCGCGGCCCGCAGACCACGGCGGCGCTCGCCGCGCTCGCCGTGGAGCTGGCCACCAACCGGTGGTCCGACCGCATGCGGATCACGCTCGTCGGCTTCGGCGACGAGCTGACCGCGATCGCCCCTGACCGGATCAGGGCGGTCGGCAGCCTGGCCGAGGTGCTGCCGGAGCTGGAGTCGACCGCCGCCCCCCGCCGCGAGGTGCTGACGGGCCGGATCAGCGGACGTCCCGGCGTCGCCCACTATCTGCTGTCGGCGGTGGCGCCCACCCACGAGGAGGCCCGCCGCCTGGCGCTGCTCGCCCGTAACGACTCGGCCGGGTACGTGGTGGCCGGTGACGTGCCGCACGCCACCTGGACCTGGGAGATCACCGAGGACGGCACGGCCAAGCTGCCGGAGCTGGGCTTCGAGGTGACCGCCCAGCTGCTGCCGCGCCGCCACTACCGGGCGCTGGTCGACCTGTTCCGCACCGCCGACCGGCTCGACGGCGAGCCCGTCCCCGGCCCGGAGCCGCTGGCGGACCTCCGCCCGCCCGCGGTCGAGATCAGGATCCTCGGCCCCGTCGAGGTCGCCGGCCCCGAACCGCTCGAAGAGGGCCGGATGGAGCTGGCCACCGAGATGCTCGTCTACCTCGCCACCCACCCGGGCGGCGTGCATCCGGCCGTGCTCGGCGGCGTGCTGTGGCCGCGCGGCGTGCAGCCGATGGTCCGGGACGCCGCGATCGCCCGGGTGGTCAACTGGCTCGGCCGCGAGCATCTGCGCGTCGACGAGTCGGGGCGGCTCTCGCTCGGGCCGGGCGTGCGGACCGACTGGGCGCTCTTCCGTGAGCTGGTACGCCGCTCGCACGGCGACGCGCTGGCCCGGACCGTACTGCTGGAGAAGGCGCTCGGTCTGGTCAGAGGCCCGCTGCTGAGGGGCCGCCCGCGGGGCCGGTACGCGTGGCTGGCCGCGGACGAGCTGGAGTACGACGTGGCGGCGGAGGTGGCCGACGCGGCCCGCCGCCTGTGTGAGATCCGGCTCGGCGAGGGGGAGCCGGACGCCGCGATCGCCGCCGTACGGGCCGCGCTGCTGCTCGCCGCCGACGACGAGAGCCTCTGGCGCGACCTGCTGCGCGCCGCCCACGCGACCGGCGACCTGGCCCGGCTGCGGGCCGTCATCGAGGGGCTGACCAGGCGCGCCGCCGGCGGCCTCGCCCCGGAAACCGAGGCGCTGATCGACGAGCTGCTGCCGTCGTGGCGCGTCCACCTCGTCAGGGAGTCCACCGCATGAATCCGACCACCCCCGCACAGTCACGACATATCCGCCCCAGCAGAAGCCCGGCGGCCTCGCCGCTGCCGGGGTGCGTTCATCTCATCGCGGCCCCGAAGCCGGGGCGCGGCCACCACGCCTGGCCTCCTTCTCGCCAGGGGGGTGCCGCATGAGGAAGATGACGGTCGGGCTGGTGCTGCTGATGCTCGCGGGATGCGGGCAGGCCACCGAGCGGACGTACCAGCCGCAGGAGGCCGCGCCCGCGACCGGCGAGGCGCAGAAGGAGACCGCGCCCGCCACGGACGAGGCCGCTCCCGAGACCAGCGCGCCGAGTGAGTCGCCGTCGGTGTCGGCACGCGCTCCGCGGCCCGCGTCCGCGCAGGTCGGCGACCTCAAGGTGCGGTTCGACTGGCCGGAGAAGGACACCGCGCTGCTGCGGCTCTTCCCCGAGTACTACGTCGCCATGTACCGGGCGGTGATCGAGGGGGACAACGGCTTTCTCGACCATGTCGTCCTGGACTACCGGCCCAGGGCGCTCCAGTGGGCGAGCGAGTTCACCGACGCCGGTGAGGTCGTGGCGGGCCGGTCACGGCTGTACCGGATGAAGGTGAACGCGGTCGTCGGCAAGGGCGCCGAGGTCGACACCTGCGTGGACGAGAGGGCGATGAAGGTCGTCTCCGCGGACACGGGCGAGCCGGTCAAGCCGCAGCCCACCGAGCTGCGCAGGCCGTACCTGCAGCGCATCTTCGCCCACAAGGACGGCGACGGGGTCTGGCGCATCAAGCTGATCGGTTACGACCCGGAGGGCTGCTCATGAAACCGCTGATCGTGCTGGCCGCCGCCGGGTCGCTGCTGATCGGCGCCGCTCCGCCGGACGACGAAGTGAAGGTCGGCGGCTCCCAGCGGGGCCGCTCGGCCGGGGTCGTCCTGGAACACTCCAAGATCACTATTTCCGGCGACACCAAGAACGGCCGGACCGACGGCTACCAGATGCGCAGCCCCTGCTGGTACGAGCCGGACGCCAACGCCGAGGAGATGTTCAAACGGAAGTCCGACGCGCGCAACAACCTCGGCTGGGCCCAGAAGGACGAGGAGGGCTTCCTCGAATTCGTCGAGCAGTTCAAGGAGAAGCTCGGCCAGCCGGGCATGTGGTGGACTCCCTCGTACAACAGCGGAGACCCGAAGGGCGCGGCCTGCTGGGCGGGGCTGGAACAGTTCGTGTTCGTGCCGCCCGGCGAGACGCCGCCGAGCGGGGTCACGATCCAGGAGCTGGCCGAGATCGCCAGGGCGGCGCTGACCGTCCCGGAGGGCAAGGTCCAGCTCAACCCGGCGGCCAAGAGCTACGTCAACCTGCCGACGTTCGTCTGGCTGGAGGGCATCGGCGACACCACCCGGTCGGTGACCGCGACCCTGCCCGGCGTCATGAGCGCCACCGTGACAGCGACCCTGCGCGACATCAAGATCGACGCCGGCACGGGCAGCGACCGGGCCGAGGTCCGCGAGGACGGCTGCGGCACGTCGGGCCGCCCGTACGCGCGGGGCGCCGACTTCACCTGCGGCGTGCGCTACCTGCGGGCCTCGATCGACCAGCCGCGCGAGGTGTACGAGCTGACGGTGACGAGCGTCTGGCAGGTGGCGGTGACGGGGGCGGACATCCAGTTCGACCCGATCCAGGTGGAGGCGTCCGCGGACGTCCCGGTAGGCGAGGTCCAGAGCAACGTCCGCCCCTAGCCTCAGCCGCGTCCGGACTCGTGGGCGAGGAGCCATTCCTTGATCGCGACGCCGTAGTAGTAGCCGCCGAAGCCGCCCGTGGAGGGCAGGACGCGGTGGCAGGGGACGAACGGGGCGATCAGGTTCTGGGCGCAGGCGCCGCCTGCCGCTCGTGCCGCCGAGCGGGGCAGGCCGGCGCGTTCGGCGAGGTCGGCGTAGGTGACGGTGGTGCCTGCTCTGACCTGGCGCAGGGCCTGGTGGAGGGCTTTGCGGCGGGCGGAGCCGGGCTGTTCGGCCGGGATGGCGTCCAGGGCGTCGAGGTCGCCGGCGAAGTAGGCGCGCACCGCGCGGGAGGCCGGGCCGAGGTCGTCGACCACGGTCAGGCCCTCGGCCTGGAGGGCGGGCGAGAGCCGGGCGAACATCTCCTTCGGGTCGGCGGTGAAGCCGGCGGCGAGGAGCACGCCGTCGCGGGCCAGTACGGACAGCTCCCCGATCGGGGTGGGCAGGATCTGTGCGTCGATCATCGGTGACTCCAGAGGTGCAGGGCGGCGTAGGCCCGCCAGGGCCGCCACCGCTCCAGGTGATCCTTCGGGATGCCCAGCTCGGCCATGCGCCGGACCAGCACCAGGTCGCCGGAGGGCCAGGCGTCGGGGTCGCGCAGCGCGCGCAGGGCGATGTAGCCGGCGGTCCACGGGCCGATGCCGGGGACCGCGAGCAGTTCCTTGACCGCCTCGGCGGGCTCCTGGGCGCCGTCGAGGTCGATCAGGCCGCCGGCCACGCGGCCGGCCAGCTCTTTCAGGGTGGTGATGCGCCTGCCGGTGAGCCCGAGGCCGGTCAGGTCGGCGTCGAGCAGTTCGGCGGGGGTGGGGAAGAGCCGCCCGTCCTGGCCCGCCCGGCCGACGATCCGGCCGAGCAGCGTGCGGGCGCCCGCGACGGAGATCTGCTGGCCGACGACGGCCCGTACGGCCAGCTCGAAGCCGTCGAACGTGCCCGGCACCCGCAGCCCGGGCCTGGCCTCGACGAGCGGGGCCAGCGAGGTGCGGCCGAGCGCGTCGCTGATGGCGTCCGGGTCGGCGTCCAGGTCCAGCAGGCGGCGGCAGCGGGCGACGACGCGGGCGAGCTGCCGGGTGTCGTCCACGGTGACGTCCAGCGCGACGTGGCCGGGGCGCGGGGTGAGCGTGATCGTGCCGCCGGGGACGGCTCGGCTGTAGCCGTTCGCGTCCGCGGTCTCCAGGCCGGGGATCGCGCGGGCGGCCAGGAACGACAGGACGCCTTCGACGTCGTACGGCTCGCGATGGTGGAGCCTGAGCCGGAGCGCCGAGCCGGGCGCGGCGGCGGGACCGCCGGCGGTGGCGCGCAGCGCGCTCGGTGAGAAGCCGTACGTCTCGCGCATGGTGGCGTTGAACTGCCGGACGCTGCCGAACCCGGCGGCGAAGGCGACGTCCGTGACCGGCAGCGCCGTCTCCGTCAGCAGTTGCTTGGCCAGCAGCAGCCGCCTGGTCCTGGCCACCGCGAGCGGCCCGACGCCGAGTTCGGCGGTGAACAGCCGGTGCAGGTGGCGTTCGGTGATGTGGAGCCGGCGGGCCAGCCCGGCCACGCCGTCCTCGTCGGCGGCGCCGTCGTCGATGAGCCGCAGCGCCCGGCCGATCAGGTCGCCGCGGACGTCCCAGCCGGGGTCGCCGGGGGAGAGCTCGGGCCGGCAGCGCTTGCACGGCCGGAACCCGGCCGCCTCCGCGGTCGCGGCATGCCGGTAGAACCGCACGTTCCTGGCGGCCGGCGTGCGTGCCGGGCAGATCGGGCGACAGTAGATGCCCGTCGTCTTCACCGCCGTGTAGAAACGTCCGTCGAAGCGGGCGTCCCGCGCCGAGACGGCCCGGTAGCAGGCGTCGAAGTCGAGCTCCAAGGGCGACATGCTTCCGAGAATAGGCGCCGCCCGCAGGCTCGCCCGGCGGAAATCGGACCTCACCGTGAAATCGCCGATCCGCAGGCAGGAGTGGGTGACTGGCGGAAATCAGACCTGGCGTTCGGGGGGTTAGCGGCGGGACATGCGCCTGATCAGCAGGTCGAGCCGCCGTTCGTGCTCCTCCTCGCGCAGCCTGCCGGCGCGCATGAGCGTGACGAGGCCGTGCAGCCCGCTCCAGAGCGTCTCGGCGAGGGTCTCCAGGTCGTCGTCTCCCGCGATGGGCCGTACGGCTTCGAGCAGCTCGGCGAAGGCCGCCCGCAGGTCGTCGGGGGTCTCGGCGGTGGCGAACGGCAGGGCCGAGGCGTGCGTGAACATCGCGTCGTACAGCGCGGGACGCTGCTCGGCGAAGGCGGCGTAGGCGGCCGCGGCGCGGGCCAGGGCCTGCTCGGGGACGGTCGCGGAGGTGCGGGCGGCGCGCAGCTCGGCGGTGAGCTCGGCGAAGCCCTCCATCGCGACCGCGGCCATGATGGCGTCCTTGCCGGAGAAGTGGCTGTAGAGGACCGGCTGGCTGTATTCGATCTCGGCGGCGAGCCGGCGGGTGGTCACCGCCTCCCAGCCCTCCGCCTCGGCCAGCTCTCGCGCGGCCCGCACGATCAGCCGGTGCCGCTCCGCTCGCTCGCGCTCCCGGCGCGTCTGGGTCGCCATGGGCCGATCCTAGCACTGCTATTTTTCCGGTCGCCGCTATGTTAGCGTCGATCGGAAATCTAGCGTTGACAGCAAGGAGAGGGTCGTGCTCATCGCCGTCGCCTACGGGATGGCCGTCTTACTCGGACTGGCCATCATCGTCATCGGCGTCCGCTTCCTCGTCGTGCCCGGCTCCTCGGCAGCCGCCTTCGGGGTCCCGGCCAAGAAGGACGGAGACGCCGCCTATCTGGCCGTCAAGGGGGTGCGCGACATCACCTGCGGTGTCACCGGCCTAGTCCTGCTCGCCCTCGCGGGCGGCCACGCGGCGGGCCTGTTCATGCTGGCCGCGACCCTGATCCCGCTCGGCGACACCGTCATCGTGCTGAGGCACGGCGGCACGAAGGCGATGGCCTTCGGCGTCCACTCCGCCACGGCCGTGGTCATGCTCGCCGTCGCCGTCCTGCTGCTCACGACCTGAGGCCGCTCACTTCGACGAGACGCCCACCCCGAGGTCGAACTCACGGTAGACGCGGGCCCAGAACCCGTCGCGCAGCCACACCCGCGCCTCCGGGTAGGGCCGCAGCGAGTGGCCCAGCTCCTTCTCGGCCTCGATCAGCAGCTCGGTGTCGATCACGGTCGGCAGGATGGGGCCGGGCAGCAGGTCGCGGATGTTGTCGCGGCCCCGCGTCAGGATCCACTTCTGCGCCACGTGCTCGCCCACGTCCTCCACCCGGGGCCGGCTCGGGCCGAGCTTGGCCACCTGGCCCGGCTTGGCGTGCGGCTTGACCGGCGAGCGGCCCGCGAACACCTGCGCGGGCGAGGGCGCCGCCGAGGCCGGTGGGGCGACCGGCACGGGCTGGGGAGCACGGCTGAAAAAGGGTCTCAGGAAATCAGCACTGATCACTTCAACGGTGTCGGACTCCCACACCAGGCGCTCGGCTTGATTGGTGCCGTACGGCGGCTCCACCCCCCACAGATGGATGCGGACCCCGTACGCCTGAGCGGCCTCCACGGCGGGCACCATGTCCTCGTCGCCGGCCAGCAGAATGGTGTCGGTCACCGCGTGATGCCTGGCCAGCGCCTCCAGATCGCTCCTTATCTGGGCGTCGACGCCCTTCTGCTGGCCGCGCGCGTTCAGATTGCCCAGCCGCACCTTGACCCAGGGCAGCTGGGCGATCACCCGCTGGTCGACGGTGGGCACGCGGTCACGGGCGGCGTCATACCAATAGATCCGCAGGAGCTCACCCGAAATGCGTTCCTCGGCATGTTTCTGGAGGCTCTGGATGAGCTCATCCGCGGCAACCCGATATTCCTTGCGTTCCTTCGCACCAAGCAGCACTTCCCCCGCGGCAGCGTAGAGATAACCGACGTCCACGAGGACGGCGTACTTCGCTGCCACGGGGTGCGGCACTAGATCTGGGATGGCCATGATGTCCTCCAGGCCGCGGTGTTAGTTGATCGGCCGACTATATACGCCTACTTTCTCTAGATAGTCCCAACTCCCAGGGAACTTGACACCCGATTCCCGGGATCTGTCTACGGCAGAGCGCTCATCCGCCAAGCCGCCTTCCCAGGGGTGAGTGGGTTACGCATGCTTCTCGCGGGGTTTCGCCAAGATTGCGTACGGGGTCGCGGCGGCTCGGGCGCGGCGGGCCGCGCCGTGAGGACGGCCACCAGGGCCGCGATCTCCTCGGGCGTGGCGTCGCCGCGCACGATGCGCAGGTGAGGGCGGGGCTGCTCGGTCATAGCGGGATGTTCCCATGCTTCTTGGGCGGGAGCGTGGCGCGCTTGTTGCGCAGCGCCCGCAGCGCCTTGACGATCTGGGCGCGGGTCTCGGAGGGGCGGATCACCGCGTCCACGTAGCCGCGCTCGGCCGCGATGTAGGGGTTGGCCAGCGTGTCCTCGTACTCGGTGACGAGCCGGGCGCGCTCGGTGTCGGGGTCCTCGGAGGCGGCCAGCTCGCGGCGGTAGAGGATGTTGACCGCGCCCTGCGCGCCCATGACGGCGATCTGCGCGGTGGGCCAGGCGAGGTTCACGTCGGCGCCGAGATGCTTGGAGCCCATGACGTCGTACGCGCCGCCGTAGGCCTTGCGGGTGATGACGGTGACCAGCGGGACGGTGGCCTCGGCGTAGGCGTACAGGAGCTTGGCGCCGCGGCGGATGATTCCGTTCCATTCCTGATCCGTACCGGGGAGGAAACCCGGGACATCAACAAAAGTCAGGATGGGGATATTGAAAGCGTCGCATGTCCGAATAAAACGAGCAGCCTTCTCAGAAGCGTCGATATCCAGACATCCGGCGAAATGCATGGGCTGGTTGGCGACCACGCCCACCGGCCGCCCGTCCACCCGGCCGAACCCGACGACCACATTGGGCGCGAACAGCTCCTGCACCTCCAGGAACTCCCCGTCGTCGAGCACGTGCTCGATGACCCGGCGCATGTCGTACGGCTGGTTGGCCGAGTCCGGGATCAGCTCGTCGAGTTCGAGGTCGGGGTCGAGGTCCTCGGCCGCCTCGTACGCGGGGGCCTCGTCGAGGTTGTTGCTGGGCAGGTAGGAGAGCAGCGCCTTGACGTACTCCAGGGCGTCGGTCTCGTCGGCGGCCTGGTAGTGGGCCACGCCCGACTTGGTGTTGTGGGCGTGCGCCCCGCCCAGCTCCTCGAAGGTGACTTCCTCACCGGTGACCGTCTTGATGACGTCCGGGCCGGTGATGAACATGTGGGAGGTCTGGTCGACCATGACCACGAAGTCGGTCAGCGCAGGGGAGTAGACGTGGCCGCCGGCCGCCGCGCCCATGATGAGCGAGATCTGCGGGATGACGCCGGAGGCGTGCACGTTGCGCTTGAAGATCTCCGCGTACAGGCCGAGCGCGACCACGCCCTCCTGGATGCGGGCGCCGCCGCCCTCGTTGATGCCGATGATCGGGCAGCCGGTCTTCAGCGCCATGTCGATCACCTTGACGATCTTCTCGCCGTAGACCTCGCCGAGCGAGCCGCCGAAGACGGAGACGTCCTGTGAGAAGACGCACACCTGCCGGCCGTCGATGGTGCCGTAGCCGGTGATCACGCCGTCCCCGTAGGGACGCTTCTTCTCCAGGCCGAACATCGTCGAGCGGTGCCGGGCGAACTCGTCGAACTCCACGAACGAGCCCTCGTCCAGGAGGGCGAGAACCCGCTCGCGGGCGGTCATCTTGCCCTTGGCGTGCTGCTTCTCGACGGCGGCCGCGGATCCGGCGTGCAGCGCCTCCTCCCGTCGCCGCTCCAGGTCGGCGATCTTCCCAGCGGTAGTGTGAATGTCCGGTTTGTCCGGCAAAGGGGCAACAGCGCTCATGCGCGACAGGGTATTACCTGCTCATAGAGTGGTCGCATGAAGGATGCCGTTCGCACGACCGGCCTGTTCAAGAGGTACGGGCCGCAGGTGGCGGTGGCGGGAGTCGATCTGGTCGTCCCCGCCGGGAGTTTCGCCGGTCTCGTGGGGCCCAACGGCGCCGGGAAGACCACCACGCTCAGCATGATCACCGGGCTGCTCCGGCCCGACGGCGGCCACGCGGAGATCGACGGCTTACACGTCTGGCGCGACCCCGTGGCGGTCAAGGCCCGTATCGGGGTGCTGCCCGAAGGACTGCGCCTGTTCGAGCGGCTGTCCGGCCGAGAGCTCCTCCTCTACAACGGCAGGCTCCGCGGCATCCCCAAGGAGGAGGTCGAGCGGCGCGCCACCGACCTGCTGCGGCTGATGGACCTCACCGAGGCGGCCGACAAGCTCGTCGTCGACTACTCCACCGGCATGCGCAAGAAGATCGGCCTGGCCGCGGCGCTGCTCCACAACCCCTCCGTGCTCTTCCTCGACGAGCCGTTCGAGGGAGTCGACCCGGTCAGCGCCAACACGCTCACCGAGGTGCTGCGCGGCTACACCGAGTCCGGCTCCACCGTGATCTTCTCCAGCCACGTGATGGACCTGGTCGAGCGGCTGTGCGACTGGGTGTCGGTGATGAACCGCGGCCACATCGTCGCCCAGGGCCCGCTGGATCGGGTGCGCGGCGGGCGCAGCCTCAACGAGGCGTTCCTGGAGCTGGTGGGCGGCGGCCCGCAGACCGGCGGCGCCGCCGGGCTGAGCTGGCTCGGGAGGCGGGAGACGCCGTGACCACCGTCCGGCTCTTCGCCGCGCTCAAGCTCCGCCTGCTGGCCGGCAACCTGCGCGGCGACCTCACGCGCAAGCTCGGCTTCGTCTTCACCCTCGTCATGGCCGTCTTCCTGGCCGCGCTCGGCTTCTTCCTGATGAGCCTGGTCCGGCTCGCGCCGCCCGACATCGCCACCGACATCGTCATCCTGGTGTTCAGCCTGTTCCTGGTGAGCTGGATGATCGGGCCGCTGCTGGCGTTCGGCCTGGACGACACGCTCGACCCGGCGCGGCTGGCGCTGTTCCCGCTGCCCACCCGGCAGCTGGCCGTCGGCATGTTCACCGCGTCGGCCACCGGCGTGTGGCCGCTCGCCTCGCTCGTCGTCACGGCCGGGGCGCTCGTCGCGCTCGTCTCCAGCCTCGGCGGGTTCCTGCTCGGGATCCTGGCCGTGCTGCTGCAGTTCGCGCTCTGCCTGGTGGCCTCCCGGCTGGTGACCACCTCGCTCTCCGGCGCGCTGCGCACCCGGCGCGGGCGCGACGTGCTCGCGGTGGCCGCGTTCGCGTCGCTGCTGCTGTTCCAGCTGCCCAACCTGCTGCTCAACAGCAACCTGGGCGACCCGCTGTCCCTGCTGCGCGGGACCGCGGACCTGCTGCGCTGGACGCCCTCCGGCATGACCGCGCACGCGATCGCCGACGGCGGCCTGACCGGCCTCGGCGAGCTGCTGGTGGTGGCGCTCGTGGTGGCGGCCGCCGCCTGGCTGTGGATCAAGGCGCTCAACCGCGCCCTCGTCACGCCCGACGTCTCCAACCAGACCTCTTCCGTACGGCGCGACAGGGGTTTCGTCGACCGGTTCGTGTCCGACGGGCCGCTGGCGGCCGTGGTGACCAAGGAGCTCAAGTACATCCGGCGCGAGCCGCGCTACCGGGTCGTCTGGTTCAGCGGCGTGGTGCTGACCGGGGTGCTGGCGATCTCGTTCAGCCGGTTCGAGGGCTCCGGCGGGCCGGTCCTGCCGATCCTGCTCACCACCCTGGGCGGGCTGATGATGTCGATGCAGATGTGCAACGCGTTCGGCATCGACGGCCGCTCGCTGTGGATGAACGCGGTGGCCTTCGGCTCCGAGCGCGGCCTCAGCCTCGACCTGGCGGGCCGCCACCTGGCCAACGCGCTGGTCGCGGTGCCGGTGCTGCTGCTCATCGCGGTCGTCGCCGGGGTGCTGACCGGCAGTCCCGACGGCATCCTCTGGGCGTTCTGCGCCGGCCTGGGTGTGCTCGGCCTGGGGTTCGGCGTCGGCTCCGTCACCAGCGTGGTCATCCCGTACACCGTCCCCGAGAGAATGAACGCCTTCACCGGCGCCGCGCCCGGCCAGGGCGGGCAGGCGTTCGCCTCGTCGATGGGCGCGATGATCGGCATCTCGCTGCTGGCGCTGCCGTTCCTGGTGCCGATGCTCTTCGGGCTCTACTGGGTGTGCGCGCTCGCCCCGTTCTACGGGCTGGCCGCCGAGGTGCTCGGCCGCCGGCTCGGGGCGCAGCTCGGCTTCGCCCGGATGCCCGAACTCCTCGCGGCGGTGTCGAAACCCGCCTGACCAGTGGTCTAGTCCAATAATTGAGACCCCTTCGCAGCGTCGCGGAGGCGGTGTATACGCTTCGAACCATGATGGATCAGGGCTCCGAGCACCGCAGTGCCGCCGTGACCGAAATGCCGGACGAACTGCGCCGCGACGTGCGGCTGCTCGGCAGCCTGCTCGGCCGGGTGATCGCCGAGCAGGGTGGCGAGGATCTGCTGGCCGACGTCGAGCGGCTGCGCAAGGCCGTCATCGCCGCCCGCCGGGGCGAGGTGACCGGCGACGAGATCGCCGCGATGGTGTCCGGCTGGGAGATCGACCGGGCGGTGGAGATCGCCCGCGCCTTCACCTGCTACTTCCACCTGGCCAACCTGGCCGAGGAGCACTACCGGATCCGGAGCCTGCGCCGCCGCGACACCGAGGACGCCGTGCAGCGCGAGTCGCTGGCGCAGGCCGTCGAGGAGCTGGGCCGTGAGCGCGTCGCCGAGCTCGTGAAGGACCTGGAGCTGCACCCTGTGCTGACCGCGCACCCGACCGAGGCGCGCAGGCGGGCCGTCGCCACCGCCATCCAGCGCGTCAGCCGCGAGCTCATGGAGTACAACGCGCCCGAGCGGGGCGCCTCCGAGCGGGCCGAGACGCATCGCCGCCTGCTGGAGGAGATCGACCTGCTCTGGCGGACGGCGCAGCTCCGCGACACCCCGCTGGACCCGCTCGACGAGGTCCGCACCGCGATGGCCGCCTTCGACGAGACCCTGTTCCGGGTGGTGCCGCAGGTCTACCGGTCGCTGGACGCGGCGCTCCACGACGACGAGGGCGCGCCGGTCGCCCGGCCGTTCATCCGCTTCGGCAGCTGGATCGGCGGCGACCGCGACGGCAACCCGAACGTCACCGCCAAGGTCACCCGCGAGGCCATCCAGATCCAGGCCGAGCACGTGCTCATCGCCCTGGAGAACGCCTGCTCGCGGATCGGCCGCGCGCTCACCGCCTCCGCCCAGTTCACCCCGCCCTCGCCCGAGCTGCGCACGGCCCTGGCCGCCGCCGTCGACCACCACCCCGAGCTGGTGTCCGAGCTCGGCACCCGGTCGCCGCGCGAGCCGCACCGGCAGTGGCTGCTGTTCGTGGCCGCGCGCATCGCCGCCACCCGCCGCCGCGACCTCGACCTCGCCTACCGCGGCGCCGGCGAGCTCCTCGCCGACCTGCGCCTCGCGCAGGACAGCCTCGCCAAGACCGCGCCGCGTCAGGCGTACGGGGAGCTCCAGCATCTGATCTGGCAGGTGGAGACGTTCGGCTTCCACCTGGCCGAGCTGGAGATCCGCCAGCACTCCCAGGTCCACGCGGCCGCCCTTGAGGAGATCCGCCAGGGCGGCGAGCTGTCCGAGCGCACCGAGGAGGTGCTGGCCACGATCCGGGTCATCGCCTGGATCCAGGACCGGTTCGGCGTCGACGCCTGCTCCCGCTACGTGGTCTCCTTCACCCGCTCCGCCGACGACGTCGCCGCCGTGTACGAGCTGGCCTCCCACGCGGTCGGCTCGCGCCCGCTGGCACTGGACGTGGTGCCGCTCTTCGAGTCGGGCGAGGACCTGGCCAACTCGCCCCGGGTGCTCACCGGCATGCTCGACATCCCGCAGGTCCAGGAGCGGCTGGCCGCCACCGGGCGGCGCATGGAAATCATGCTGGGCTACTCCGACTCGGCCAAGGAGCTCGGCCCGGCCGCCGCCACCCTCCGCCTGTACGAGGCGCAGGAGCAGCTCACGGCCTGGGCCGCGAAGCACGACATCAAGCTGCGCATGTTCCACGGCCGCGGCGGCGCGCTCGGCCGGGGCGGCGGCCCGGCCAACCGGGCCGTGCTGGCCCAGGCGCCCGGCTCGGTCGCCGGCCGGTTCAAGGTCACCGAGCAGGGCGAGGTCATCTTCGCCCGCTACGCCCACATGGCGATCGCCCGCCGCCACATGGAGCAGGTGACCAACGCCGTCCTGCTGGCCTCCTCCGCCACGGTCGGCGCCCGCACCGCCGCGGCGGCCGAGCGGTTCCGCCCGCTCGCCGAGCGGGTCGCCCGCGCCTCCGAGGAGGCCTACCGCGCGCTCACCGAGGCGCCCGGCTTCCCCGAGTGGTTCGCCCTGGTCAGCCCGCTGGAGGAGATCGGCTCGCTGCGCCTCGGCTCCCGCCCGGCCCGGCGCGGCCTGGGCGCCCCGCGCTCGCTCGACGACCTGCGCGCCATCCCGTGGGTGTTCGCCTGGGCGCAGACCCGGGTCAACCTGCCCGGCTGGTACGGCCTCGGCACCGGCCTGGCCGCCGTCGACGCCCTGGAGGAGCTGCAGGCCGCCTACGCCGAGTGGCCGCTGTTCAACTCGCTGATGGACAACGCCGAGATGTCGCTGGCCAAGACCGACCGCACCATCGCGGCCCGCTACCTCGCGCTCGGCGGGCGCGACGACTTCGCCGAGCAGGTCCTGGAGGAGTACGACCGCACCCGCAGCCTGGTGCTGAAGGTCACCGGCCACAAGCGCCTGCTGGAGAACCGCAAGGTGCTCTCCCGCGCCGTCCAGCTCCGCGACCCGTACGTGGACGCCCTGTCGCACCTGCAGCTGCGGGCCCTGACGGTGCTGCGCACCGGCACCCCGTCCGACCACGAGCGCGAACGCCTGTCGACCCTGCTGCTGCTGTCGGTCAACGGCGTGGCCGCGGGGCTGCAGAACACCGGCTGACCCCGCCGGGGGGACGGTTCACTCCAGCCCGATCCGTTCGTGGCCGGAGTAGACGTTGCACCGTTCCCCCCGCAGGAAGCCCACCAGCGTCAGCCCGAACCGCCTGGCCAGGTCGACCGCCAGCGACGACGGCGCCGAGACCGCGCAGACCGTCGGCACGCCCGCCGCCAGCGCCTTCTGCATGATCTCGTAGCCGGCCCGGCCGCTCACCATGAGGACGTGCCCGGCCAGCGGGAGCCGGCCGCCCATGGCCGCCCAGCCGACCAGCTTGTCGACGGCGTTGTGCCGGCCGACGTCCTCCCGTACCGCCAGCCGGGTGCCGTCGGCGGTGAACAGGCCCGCCGCGTGCAGCCCGCCCGTCTTGCCGAAGACGCCCTGGCCCGCCCGGAGCGCGTCCGGCAGCCCGTACAGGACCTCCGTGGAGATCGGCGGGCCGCCGGGCGGGAGCGGGTCGCACCGCTCGTGCAGCCGGTCGAGGCTGGCCGACCCGCACACCCCGCACGCGCTGGAGGTCACGAAGTGACGCTCCAGCGCGGGCAGGTCGGGGACCGGCCCGCGCAGCCGCACGGTGACGGTGTTGTAGCGCTCCTCCGGCGGCAGGTCCTCGTCGGTGCAGTACGCGATGGACGCGATGTCGTCGCTGCCCGCCAGGCCCTCGCCGTGCAGGAACCCGGCGGCCAGCTCGAAGTCGTGCCCCGGCGTGCGCATGGTGATCGCGACCGTCCGGCGCGTCCCGTCGCCCCCGATGAGCCGGATCTCCAGCGGCTCCTCGGTGGCCAGGTCGTCGCGGCGCTCGCGGACCGTGCGCCCGGACAGCTCGCGGATCCGGGCGCGGCTCGTGGGCCCGGGCCTGGTCACAGCGCCCGCACGGTGACGACGGCGTTGTAGTCGGGGATGCGCGCCTGCGGGGAGCGGCGCGTCTCGTCCAGCAGCACGTTGCCCTCCGGCCAGTGGACCTGGAGGTTGCCGGGCACGAGCGGGGCCCGCAGCACCTTCCCCCGGTACGCGCGCTCGCCCGCGCGTAGCTCGACGGGGGAGCCGTCGGGCAGGCCGAGCCGGTCGGCGTCGTACGGGCTCATCAGCACGGCCTCGCGGACCGCGCCGTTGAAGCCGTCGACGCGCTCGTGGACCATGCTGTTGAACTGCTTGCCGCGCCGGGTGGAGACGGAGAACGTGCCGTCGGGCCGCTCCAGCGCGGGCGGCTCCACCGCCGAGAACACGCCGTGGCCGTCGGGCGTCGGGAAGCGGCCGCCGGGGCAGAGGTGCCGCCCGCCGTACTGGACGTTGTCGCCGAACCGCCGCAGCCCGGCGATGCCTTCGTAGAAGGGGACCGCGCGCTCGATCTCGTCGCGGATCGCGGGCGTGCCGGTGAACCGTACGTGTCGCGAAATTTCAGGACGTGTGGCGGCGGCCAGCTCGGTGAAGATCTTCCACTCCGGCCACGCCTCGCCGATCCGCGGCCCCTGCACCTCCGGCGAGAAGATGATCCGCCGCTCGGTCGAGGTCTCGGTCACCCCGCCCGCCATCTCGTAGCGGGTCTGCGCGGGCAGCAGCAGCACGTCGCCCTCGGACGGCACGAGCATCTGCGACGACAGCACGATGTCGATGTGCACCCGCAGCCCGAGCCGCGACAGCGCCTCCCGGCAGTAGTCCGGGTCCGGCAGCACCTCCAGGAAGTTGCCGCCGGAGGAGATCAGCGCGTCCAGCTCCCGCGCGTGCGCCGCGTCGATCATGTCGGTCGCGGTCAGCCCCGGCGCGGACGGCACCTCGAACCCCCACAGCTCGGAGAACTTCGCCGCGTTCTCCGGCGTGATCGGCAGCCCGCCCGGCAGCCCGGTCGCGTACGCCCCCATCTCCGCCCCGCCCTGCACGCCGCTGTGGCCGCGGATCGGCATCAGCCCGCACCCGTCGCGCCCGACGAAGCCGCGGGCCAGCGCCAGGTTGACGATCGCCCGTACGTTGTCCTCGCCGTAGGTGTGCTGGGTGACGCCCATCGACCAGACCAGCACGGCCGAGCGCGCCTCGCCCAGCATCCTGGCCAGCTTCAGCATGTCGTCCCTGGTCGAGCCGGACAGCGCCTCCAGCGTCTCCCACGACTGCTCCGCCACCGCCCGGCGGGCATGCTCGAAGCCGGTGGTGTGCCGGTCGACGAACTCCTTGTCGACCCAGTCGTTCTCGATCAGGTGCTTGAGCACCCCGTTCAGGAAGCCGATGTCGCCGCCCTGGTGGACCCCGAAGAACTCGTCGGTGATCTTGGTGCCGAACAGGGCCGACTCGGCGTTGGACGGCACCCAGTACCGCTCCATGCCCGGCTCGCGGTAGGCGTTGACCATCGCCACCCGGGTGCCGGCCTTCTTGGCGTGGTAGAGGTACTTCATCGCCACCGGCTGGTTGTTCGACGGGTTCGACCCGATGAACACGATCAGGTCGGAGCCGATCCAGTCACTGTAGGAGCAGGTCGTGGCCGCCGCGCCGATGGTCTCCTTGAGCGCCACCGTCGAGGGCGAGTGGCAGATGCGGGCGGCGTTGTCGATGCTGTTGGTGCCGAGCGCGCGCACCGCCTTCTGGGCCGCGTAGTAGTTCTCGTTCGGGATGCCGCGACTGGTCAGGTAGGCGCCGAAGCGGGCCCCGCGCAGCCCGTCCGCCGCCACCCGCAGCGCATCCTCCCACGACACCCGGGTGAAGCCGGGCTCGCCGGCGCGCCGCAGCATCGGGTACGGCAGCCGCCCCAGCTCGCGCAGCTCGGCGCTCTTCTTCCCGGCCAGCCGGTCGGCGTCGGCCAGCAGCGACACGTCCAGCGCGGGCATCGTGTTGAGCGGCAGCAGCCGCAGCCTGATGTTGCACAGATGGAGTTCGGGCATGGTCCAGTCGCGCATTCCTTGGGTGCCGAGCGCGCACCCGTCGCACGTGCCCTGCGTGAGGATCCGCCAGGCGTAGCGTCTGTTGCCCTTGACCGACCGGAAGGCCTTGATCAGTTCCAGGTAGTTGTTCGGCTTGCGCAGCCCGAGGCCGAACGGCCGCCACGACGCCCAGTTACGCGGATCCAGTCGCTTGCTCATGCCTCCATCTTGCGCCCGGTGAGATAACGATCGGGAGCCGCCTTTCCGGGGCATGGCAGGTCGGGAGTGCTTTGCGGGTGCGGAAGGATGGAGGCATGTCTCGCTACTCCGACCTCGACCGGCCACCGCTGTCCGAGCCGGCGCTCAACCGTGCCCTGGTCCGCCCGGGCGCGCTCTGGACGGGCGTCACGGTCGTCGACAGCACCGGCTCCACCAACGCCGACCTGGCCAGGCTCGCGGGGGAGGGCGCGCCGGAGGGCACGGTGCTGGTCGCCGAGGAGCAGGTCTCCGGGCGGGGCAGGCTGGGCCGCACCTGGACCGTTCCGGCCCGTGCGGGGCTGACGTTCTCGGTCCTGCTCAGGCCGTCGGTGCCGGTCTCCGCGTACGGGTGGCTGCCGCTGCTGTTCGGCGTGGCCGCCGCGTCCGCGGTGCGCCGCCTGGCCGAGGTGGACGTGCGGCTGAAGTGGCCCAACGACCTGCTGATCGGCGAGCGGAAGCTGGCCGGGGTGCTGGCCGAGCGGGTCGAGGGCGGGGTGGTCGTGGGCATCGGGCTCAACGTGCTGCTGCGCGACGACGAGCTGCCCGTCGGCACCGCGACCTCGCTGGCCGTGGAGAAGGCGGCCTGCCTCGACCGCGACCCGCTGCTCCGGGCCGTGCTGCGGGAGATCGCGACCCACTACCACGAGTGGAGCGAGGCGGGCGGCGACGCGGAGGCCAGCGGGCTGCGCTCCGCCTACCTGGCGTCCTCCGCCACGGTCGGCCGCGACGTCCGCGTGCAGCTGCCCGGCGACAGCGCGCTCACCGGCCGCGCCGTCGGCATCGACATGGCCGGGCACCTGCGGGTCAGCGCCGACGACCGGGTCTACACGCTGAGCGCGGGCGACGTCGTACACGTTCGGCCCGCACCGTAGCCCCGCGCCGCGCCGAGGTGGCACCATTTGCGCATGACCATTCCCGACCACCACCTCACCGAAGGTGAGAGCCGCGTCCGGTCCTTCAACCCCCACTGGAAGCGGCTGGTCGTCCCCTTCATCGCGCTCATCCTCATCGCCGCCGCGTCCGGCGCCGCGATCTACTTCATCCCGGGCGGCTGGGAGTACGCCGCCTACGCCCGCATCGCGGTCGCCGTCATCGGGCTGATCCTGCTGACGATCTGGTCGTTCGTCCCGTACCTGCAGTGGAAGAACACCGGCTACGTGCTCACCACCCACCGCTTCACGATCAGTACGGGCGTGCTCAACAAGTCGACCGACGAGATCCCGATGGCGAAGGTCAACACCGTGAGCTCCGACCAGACGCTCTTCGAGCGGCTGCTGGGCTGCGGCACCCTCACGGTCGAGTCCGCGGGCGAGCGCGGCGAGATCGTACTCCGCGACATTCCGCGCATCCAGGCGGTCCGCACCGACCTGTTCCGGCTCCTGGAGGACGCCGCCGACGGCCAGATCGACGGCCGGTGACCCGCCGCGCCGCCGTCGGGTGAGAGGCGTCGGCGTGGTGCGGGTCTCATGTCTTGCGGTTTCGCGCCTCCTCGACACAAGATGGCTGGCATGCCGTACGAAGTGCAGGGTGTCATCGCCCGAGGTAAAGGCCAGAAAGTCTCTCTGGAAACGGTGCTGGTCCCGGACCCGGGGCCGGGCGAGGCGGTGGTGACCGTTCAGGCCTGCGGGGTCTGCCACACCGACCTCCACTATCGAGAGGGCGGCATCAGCGACGACTACCCGTTCCTGCTCGGTCACGAGGCGGCCGGTGTCGTGGAGGCCGTCGGTGCGGGCGTCACCGGGCTGGAGCCGGGCGACTTCGTCATCCTCAACTGGCGTGCGGTGTGCGGTCAGTGCCGGGCGTGTCTGCGCGGCCGGCCGTGGTACTGCTTCAACACCCACAATGCCACGCAGAAGATGACGCTGGCCGACGGCACGGAGCTGTCGCCCGCGCTCGGCATCGGCGCTTTCCTGGAGAAGACGCTGGTCGCGGCCGGGCAGTGCACGAAGGTGTCGGCCCAGGCGCCGGCGGAGGTGGCCGGGCTGCTGGGCTGCGGCGTGATGGCCGGCGTCGGCGCCGCCATCAACACCGGCGGTGTCACCCGCGGCGACACGGTGGCGGTCATCGGCTGCGGCGGTGTCGGCGACGCGGCCGTGCTGGGGGCGTCCCTGGCCGGGGCCGCCAAGATCATCGCGGTGGACGTGGACCCGCGCAAGCTGGAGTGGGCGCGCGACTTCGGCGCGACCGACACGGTCAACTCCCGCGAGACGGACCCGGTCGAGGCGATCCGCGACCTCACCGGCGGTTTCGGCGCCGACGTGGTGATCGACGCGGTCGGCCGTCCCGAGACGTACGAGCAGGCTTTCTACGCCCGCGACCTGGCCGGTACCGTGGTCCTTGTCGGAGTGCCGACTCCGGAGATGCGCATCGACCTGCCGCTGCTGGACGTCTTCGGCCGGGGCGGCGCGCTCAAGTCGTCGTGGTACGGCGACTGCCTGCCGAGCCGCGACTTCCCGATGCTCATCGATCTGTTCCTGCAGAACCGGCTGCCGCTCGACAAGTTCGTCTCCGAGAAGATCGAGCTCAGCCAGGTCGAAGAGGCCTTCAACAAGATGGAACGCGGCGACGTGCTGCGATCGGTGGTGATGCTCTGATGCTCGACAAGGTCGTGACTTCCGGCACCTTCTCGCTCGACGGCGGCACGTGGGACGTCGACAACAACGTCTGGCTGGTCGGCGACGCCCGCGAGGTCGTCGTCATCGACGCCGCGCACGACGCGGAGGCCATCGCCAAGCGGGTGGGCGGGCGCCAGGTGAGGGCCATCGTCTGCACGCACGCGCACAACGACCACATCAACGCCGCCGCCGACCTGGCCCGCCGCACCGGCGCGCCGATCCGGCTGCACCCCGACGACCAGGTGCTCTGGGAGCAGGTCTACGGGGACGAGGTCTCGTACGAACCACTCTCCGACGGCGAGAAGATCGAGGCCGGCGGGATCGTGCTGGAGGTCCTGCACACTCCCGGCCACGCGCCCGGCGCGGTCTGCCTGTACGCGCCCGAGATCGGCGCGCTGTTCAGCGGCGACACGCTGTTCAAGGGCGGCCCGGGGGCGACCGGGCGGTCCTACTCGTCCTTCGACACGATCATCAAGTCGATCCGGGAGCGGCTGCTGGTGCTGCCGCCCGAGACCGTCGTGCACACCGGTCACGGCGAGTCGACGTCGATCGGGGCGGAGGCGCCGCACCTGGAGGAGTGGATCGCCCGAGGTCACTGACCTCGGACTATGGCCGAACTCACGTAGGCAAGCCTAACCTCAGTGGGCTACCTTAGGTATGCCTTACCTGACTTGTCCCCTGAGAGGCTGCCTGATGTACGTGTGTGTCTGTCGTGCCGTGACCGAGAACGAGGTCCACGACTGCATCGCCGCGGGCGCCAGGAGTGCGAAGCAGATTCGCGACACAACGGGCGCAGGGGGAGACTGCGCCCGTTGTGTGCGAAAGATCTGTGCGATGCTGAAAAGGAATGAGGAACTGACCACGGCATAAGCGCAAGGGGCCGTCCCATGCAGGGTGACAGGCAGATCATCGAGCTCCTCAACGAGCAGCTGACGGCAGAGCTCACGGCCATCAACCAGTACTTCCTGCACGCCAAGATGCAGGAGAACTGGGGCTACACCAAGCTCGCCGCGCACACCCGGGAAGAGTCGATCGAGGAGATGCGGCACGCCGAGCGCCTCACCGACCGCATCCTGTTCCTCGAAGGGCTGCCCAACTACCAGCGCCTCGGCACGCTCCACATCGGCCAGACGGTGCGCGAGCAGCTCCAGGCCGACCTGGAGGTCGAGCTGGGCGTCGTGGAACGGCTCCGGCCGGGCATCGCCCTCATGCGCGAGAAGGGCGACATCACCTCCGCCCGCATCTTCGAGGAGATCCTCGAGGACGAGGAGCAGCACATCGACTACCTGGAGACCGAGCTCGGCCTCATCGAGACGCTCGGCGAACAGCTCTATCTGGCCCGCTACGCCGAGCCGCGTCCGGCCGAGGATCGACCGTAACGGCCGGGCCTTCAGAGGCGCGGTAATTTAATCATGACTAACCGACATTTAGTTGCGTTTGCCCAGGTCAATAGATAGGTCAACGACGAGTCAAACCGCGCGCTGTGACCGGGAAACGATCGCCTAAGGTCATACGATCGCTTCATGACCTGCGTACTTCTCGCCGAGGATGACACCTCGATTTCCGAGCCCCTGGCGCGCGCCCTGCGCCGGGAGGGCTATCAGGTTGAGGTGAGCCCCGACGGCCCGCAGGCCCTGGAGAGGGCACTGTCGGGGGGCATCGACCTCATCGTTCTGGATCTCGGGCTGCCGGAGATGGACGGCCTGGAAGTGGCTCGCCGGATCCGTGCCGAGGGCCACGGCACGCCGGTGCTGATCCTCACCGCACGGGTGGACGAGGTCGACACCGTCGTCGGCCTCGACGCCGGAGCCGACGACTACGTCACGAAACCGTTCCGGCTCGCCGAACTGCTCGCGCGGGTCCGCGCGCTGCTGCGGCGCGGCACCTCCGAGACCCCGGTGGTGCAGGGCGTCCGCATCGACGCCGACTCCCGCCGGGCCTGGATGGGAGACAAGGAGCTGCACCTCACCACCAAGGAGTTCGACCTGCTGCGCGTGCTGGTGCGTGACGCCGGCAAGGTGGTCACCCGCGAGCAGATCATGCGGGAGGTCTGGGACACCAACTGGTGGGGTTCGACCAAGACCCTGGACATGCACATCTCGTGGCTGCGCCGCAAGCTGGGGGACGACGCCGCCAAGCCTCGCTACATCACCACCGTCCGGGGAGTCGGCTTCCGCTTCGAACGCGAGTAGGGCATGCGCCGACGCCTGCTCTCCTCAACCCTCCTCGTGGCGGCCATCGCCATCCTGCTGCTCGGGGTACCCCTCGGCGTCGTCGTCAGCCGGCTGATCGTCGACGATGCCGCCCAGCAGCTCCGGGCGGACGCGACCCGCCTCGTCGGCGAGGTCGAGTACGCCCGCATCCAGGAGACGCCGCTCGACCCGCAGCAGCTCGAACAGAAGTATCCGAATCGCTACATCCAGATCTTCGAACGCGGGAACCCCCCGAAGGCCACCGTCGTCGGCACGCCGCCGCCGTCCGGCCAGCAGATGACGGAGGACGCCGAGTCCGACAGCGGCATCTTCGTCCGGGTGAGCCGTGACCGGGCCCAGGTCGAGCAGGACGTGTACGCACGCCTGCTGCTGATCGTCGCCCTGGCCGTCGCGGCTCTGGCCGTGGCCGTCGGCCTGGCCATCGTGCAGTCACGCCGGCTCGCGCTGCCCCTGCGCGACCTCGCCATGATCGCCGAACGGCTCGGCTCGGGTGACGCCCGGCCGAGCAAGCACCGTTACGGCATCCCCGAGCTCGACCGGGTGGCCCAGGTCCTCGACCGCAGCGCCACCCGCATCTCCGACCTGCTCACCCGCGAGCGCGAGTTCGCCACCGACGCCTCCCACCAGCTCCGCACCCCGCTCACCGGCCTCACCATGCGGCTGGAGGAGATCGTCGCCTCCGCCGACCACCCCGAGGTGGTGCGCGAGGAGGGCGAGGCGGCCATCGTGCAGGCCGAACGGCTCACGGCGGTGATCGACGAGCTGCTCGCCGCGGCCCGCCGGCAGCGCCACTCGCAGGCCGAGCCGATCTCCATCGACCAGGTGCTGGTCCAGCAGGTGACCGAGTGGGACCCGGTCTTCCGCGGCGTCGGCCGCAAGCTCGTCCTCGCCGGCACCCGCGATCTCAAAGCCCTGGCCACCACCGGCGGCTTCGGCCAGGTCATCGCCACCCTGCTGGAGAACTCGCTGCGCCACGGCGGCGGCACCGTCACCGTCACCACGTCGAGCGGCGACAACTACGTGGTGATCGAGGTGACCGACGAGGGCCCCGGCATCGACGACGAGATCGCCCCCAAGATCTTCGAGCGCAACGTGAGCGGGGGCGGCGGCACCGGCCTCGGGCTCACGCTCGCCCGCGCCCTCGCCGCCGCCGACGGCGGGCGGCTGGAGCTGGTACGGAGGAGGCCGGCGACGTTCGCCATCTTCCTGCGCCCGGCCGACGACCACGGCAGGACGCGCGTGGTCAGCGGTCCTGCGTGACCCCGGTCCCGGGCAGCTCGGCCGGGATCGGCGTGGTCGCCTCCAGGAACACCCACTTCTTGTACGACCAGTAGCGGAACAGCGTGCCGAGGCCGACGCCGACGATGTTGGCGATGTTGAGGCTGAGCGGGTCTTCGAGCTTGAGGGTGTAGGCGGTGAAGCCGATCACCAGCACGCCGAACAGCAGGGCGATGCCGTTGAGCAGGAAGAACAGGAAGTATTCGCGCCCCAGCCCGCTCTGCTCGCGGTGGCGGAACGTCCAGAAGCGGTTGCCCAGATAGGCGAAGGTGGTCGAGATCGTCGTGGCGAAGACCTTCGAGGTCATCGGCCCCAGGCCGACCACCAGCTGGAACAGGTTGAACGCGCCCGTGTCGAGGAGGAACGCCAGCCCCCCGACGGCGCCGAACTTGGTCAGCTCATGGAGGAGTGAGGAGAACCGGTGGTACAAGCCCCTGACGAATCGCACGTCTCTGCTCGGCCCTTCTGCCTCGTCACTCCATGACCACCTCAGCGTACCGGCGCAGGCCGCGGCCCGCGGCCGGACCTGAACACCTACATTCCTCGAAATTTCACCTCATAACGCACCCTGCCCGGCCGGTCGTCAGAAGCCGCTCCACCTGGGAGCGTTCCGGAATGCGGCCGGTATGCTCACCACACGTGAACGCTTACAGCCCCATCGGCCCCGTCGTCGGCATCGTCGGCGCCGGACAGCTCGCCCGGATGACCCAGCCCCCCGCCATCGCCCTCGGGGTCGAGCTGCGCCTGCTCGCCGGCGCCCCCGACGAGAGCGCCGCCAGGGTCATCGTCGACACCCGGATCGGCGACTACCGTTCCCTCGACGACCTGCGCGACTTCGCCAAGGGCTGCCACGCGATCACCTTCGACCACGAGCACGTCCCCGGCGAGCACATCCGGGCCCTCATCGAGGAGGGCCACGCCGTCCACCCCGGCGCCGACGCCCTCATCCACGCCCAGAACAAGGTGGTCATGCGCGAGCGGCTGACCGCCATCGGCGCGCCCTGCCCGGCCTGGGCCCGCGTCTCCACAGCCGGCGAGGCGGCCGCGTTCGCCGCCGAGCACGGCTGGCCGATGGTCCTCAAGGCGATCACCGGCGGCTACGACGGCCGCGGCGTGTGGGTCTGCCACTCCGAGGAGGACGCCGCCGAAGCGTTCGCGGCCGGCGGCCCGCTGCTCGTCGAGGCGTTCGTGCCGTTCGAGCGCGAGCTGGCCGTGCTCGTCGCCCGCTCCCCGCACGGCCAGGGCGTCAGCTACCCCGTCGTGGAAACCGTGCAGCGCGACGGCATCTGCGTCGAGGTGCTGGCCCCCGCCCCCGGCCTCGACCCCGAAGAGGCCGCCGAGGCGCAGCGCATCGCCCTCAGCATCGCCGACGAACTCGGCGTCACCGGCCTGCTCGCCGTCGAGATGTTCCAGACCCGCCACGGGCTGCTCGTCAACGAACTCGCCATGCGCCCCCACAACAGCGGCCACTGGACCATCGAGGGCTCCCGCACCTCCCAGTTCGAACAGCACCTGCGGGCCGTGCTCGACCTGCCGCTCGGCACCCCTGACATGACCGCCCCCGTGGTCGTCATGGCCAACCTGCTCGGCGGCGACGACCCCGACCTGTTCAAGCGGTACGAGCACGTCATGGCCCACGACCCCGGCGTGAAGGTGCACTTCTACGGCAAGCAGGTGCGTCCTGGCCGTAAGATCGGCCACGTCACCGCCGTCGGCGAAGACCTCGACGAGGTCCGGGCCCGCGCCCGCCACGCCGCCGTCCACCTGATGACCGGGGAGTACACGTGAGCATCGGCATCGTCATGGGCAGCGACTCCGACTGGCCGGTGATGAAGGCCGCCGCCGAAGCGGTCGCCGAGTTCGGCATCCCGTTCGAGGCCGACGTGGTCTCCGCGCACCGGATGCCCAACGAGATGATCGAGTACGGCCGGCGCGCCGCCGACCGCGGCGTCGAGGTCATCATCGCCGGCGCGGGCGGCGCCGCCCACCTGCCCGGCATGCTCGCCTCCGTCACGCCGCTGCCCGTCATCGGGGTGCCGGTGCCGCTCAAGCACCTCGACGGCATGGACTCGCTGCTGTCGATCGTCCAGATGCCCGCCGGGGTGCCCGTCGCCACCGTCGCCGTCGGCGGCGCGCGCAACGCCGGCCTGCTCGCCGTACGGATCCTCGCCGCCACCGACGCCACCCTGCGCGCCCGCATGGTCGAGTTCCAGGAGCGGCTCAAGGAGCAGGCGTACGCCAAGGGAGAACGGCTGCGGGCCGAGGCGGCGGCGCTGAAGCCGGCCGATTGACCCGCTCGGCCGTGCTCGCGGCCCACGCTGCCCGGGTCGGTGCGGCCGATCCGCTGGCGGGCGGTCAGGACCGGCTGCCAAAGCCCGGTCCCGGTGAGGAACTGATCGAGGTTCCCGGGGCTGTGGGCCTGGCCACGGTGGATCGTTCCGACCCCGGCAGCATCCACGCCGCCTGGGGGCCGCTCGTCGTCCACCGGCTGCACGCCCGCGTCGGCGGCTCCGACCCCGAGGCGGCGCTCGGGGCGCTGCTGGACGAGTGGACCGCCGTTCCCCGGGCTGAGCCGGGGCCGCTCGCGGTGCTCTGGCCCAGCCGTGACACCGCCGCCGTCCGTGCCCTGGTGCGGCGCGGGTTCGCCCCGACGGTGGTCATCGCGGCCCGGCCCCGGCGCCCCACCCCGACGAAACCCGGCACTCTGCCGCGTGCGGCCATCCCCAACCGGGGCCTCGCGCCGGACCCGCAGAGCCGTCCGGCCGCTCAGGACGGCCGGTCCGATTTCCGGGTGCGGCCCGCTGTCGCCGAGGATCTGGGTGGGATCGTGCGGTTGTACGAGGCGCTGCTGGCGTACGACGGGCAGTTCGGGTGGGTCAGCGCGCGGCGGACGACGCCTGCCAGGGTCAGGGAGTATCTGGCCGGGACGGTGCCGCGCTCGTGGGCCTGGGTGGCAGAGCGCGAGGGGACGCTGATCGGGACCGTCATCGTCGATCCGCCGCCCCGGTCACGCTGGATCTCGTCGGTGGTGAACCGGATTCCGGCCGCCTATCTGGGCGTCATGTACGCGGACCCCTCCGTACGGGGCAAAGGGGTGGGATCGGCGCTGGCCGCGACCGCGCACGCCCGCCTGGACGCGTCGGGCGTCGCCACCACGCTGCTGCACCACGCGGTGGCGAACCCGCTGTCAGGACCGTTCTGGGCACGGCAGGGCTACCGGCCGGTGTTCACCCAGTGGGTGCGTCAGGGGCGGCCCAGCGCCCGGTAGTGCCACCCGGCGGAGCGCCACGTCTCGGCGTTGAGGGCGTTCCGGCCGTCGACGATCCGGCGGGCGGCCACGACCGAGCCCAGCTCCTCCGGGTCGAGGTCGACGAACTCCTGCCACTCGGTCAGCAGCAGCACGACGTGCGCGCCGCGGACCGCGTCGAGGACCGAGTCACCGTACGAGAGCTGAGGGTGCGCCTTGCGGGCGTTGTCGAGCGCGATCGGGTCGTACACCGTCACGTCGCCGCCCTGCTGCTTTATGGTGAGCGCCACGTCGAGGGCGGGGGAGTCGCGGATGTCGTCGGAGTTCGGCTTGAAGGCGGCGCCGAGCACGCCGACGGTGCAGCCCCGGAAGGAGCCGCCGGTCAGCTCGCGGGCCAGGTCGACCATGCGGGCGCGGCGGCGCATGTTGATGGCGTCCACCTCGCGCAGGAACGTCAGCGCCTGGTCCGCGCCCAGCTCGCCGGCCCGCGCCATGAACGCCCTGATGTCCTTGGGCAGGCAGCCGCCGCCGAACCCGAGCCCTGGGTTCAGGTAGCGGTTGCCGATGCGTTCGTCGTACGAGAGCGCGAGCGAGAGCTGCTGCACGTCGGCGTGGGCCGCCTCGCAGACCTCGGCCATCGCGTTGATGAAGGAGATCTTGGTGGCCAGGAACGAGTTGGCGGCGCTCTTGACCAGCTCCGCCGTCGGGAAGTCGGTCACCACGATCGGCACGTCGCCGAGCGGCTCGTAGACCTCCCGCAGCACCTTCTCGGCCCGCTCGGTGCGCACGCCCAGCACGATGCGGTCGGGGCGGAGCGTGTCCTGCACGGCGAAGCCCTCGCGCAGGAACTCCGGGTTCCACGCCAGCTCCGCCTGCACGCCCGCCGGGGCCAGCGCCGTCAGCCGCTCGGCCAGCCGGGACGCGGTGCCGACGGGGACCGTCGACTTGCCGACGACCAGGCACTCGCGGTCGAGGTAGGGGGCCAGCGAGTCGATCGCGGCGTCCATGTAGGACACGTCGGCGGCGTACTCGCCCTTCTTCTGCGGCGTGCCCACACAGATGAAGTGGACGTCGCCGAACGCGCCCGCCTCCTCGTAGGAGGTGGTGAAGCGCAGGCGGCCCGACTCCAGGCCGCGGCGGAGCAACGGTTCGAGGCCCGGCTCGTGGATGGGGAGCTCACCATTGTTGAGACATCGGACCTTGTCGGCGTCGATGTCGAGGCCGAGCACCTCATAGCCGAGATCCGCCATGCAGGCCGCGTGTGTGATGCCCAGGTAGCCGGTCCCGATCACCGTCAGGCGGTAAGGCACGAGTGAGCTCCTTTCCCCATTGCGGAGGCATGCTACAGGCCCGCACGCACTCTTCTTCGTGCCACCTTGGCATTACGACAAACCGTACCCATTGGTAGCAAGATGCTCGGACGTCCTACTATTTGTCTATGAGCTTTCCTCTGTACGCGCCCGCCGACGAGCACGACATGCTCCGGGAGACGGTCCGGGCCCTCGCCGACGAGAAGATCGCGCCCCGCGCCGCCGAGGCGGACGAGGCCGAGGAGTTCCCCTGGGACGTCTACAAGGCGCTCGTCGCCGCCGACCTGCACGCCATCCACATCCCCGAGCAGTACGGGGGAGCGGGCGGCGACGCGCTGGCCGCCGTCATCGTCATCGAAGAGGTCGCCCGCGCCTGCGCCTCCTCCTCGCTGATCCCCGCCGTCAACAAGCTCGGCACCGTGCCGATCATGCTGTCCGCGTCGGAGGAGCTCAAGCAGCAGTACCTGCCGGCCGTGGCCCGTGGGGACGCGATGTTCTCGTACGCGCTCTCCGAGCCGGAGGCGGGCTCCGACGCTGCTGGGATGAAGACGCGTGCCGTTCGCGACGGCGACCACTATGTGCTGAACGGCACCAAGATGTGGATCACCAACGCGGGTGTGTCCGAGTACTACACGGTCATGGCCGTCACGGACCCGTCGGCGGGGGCGCGGGGCATCTCCGCCTTCGTGGTGGAAAAGTCGGACGAAGGGGTCTCCTTCGGGCCCAAGGAGCGGAAGCTCGGGATCAAGGCGTCTCCGACTCGGCAGGTGATTCTGGAGGATGTCCGTATCCCCGAGTCCCGGCTCATTGGTGAGCCGGGGACTGGCTTTAAGACCGCTCTGGCCACGCTGGACCATACGCGGGTGACCATCGCGGCACAGGCGCTCGGGATCGCGCAGGGGGCGCTGGACTACGCCGTCAAGTACGTCAAGGAACGCAGGCAGTTCGGCCAGGCCGTCGCCGACTTCCAGGGCGTGCAGTTCATGCTCGCGGACATGGCGATGAAGCTGGAGGCGGCGCGGCAGCTCACCTACCACGCGGCGGCCAAGTCGGAACTGGCCATGAACGGGGAGCCGCAGAAGGACCTCACCTTCCTGTCCAGCGCGGCGAAGTGCGCGGCCTCGGACGCGGCCATGGAGATCACCGTGGACGCGGTGCAGTTGCTGGGCGGGTACGGGTACACCAAGGACTTCCCGGTCGAGCGCATGATGCGCGACGCCAAGATCACCCAGATCTACGAGGGCACCAACCAGATCCAGCGCATGGTGATGGCCCGGCAGCTCCTCAAGTAGACCGCCTGCTCCCGCCCGTTGACCACCTGAGGGGTGGGCCGTCTGCTGCCCACCCCGGGTCAAAGGGCTTCGCCCGGCAGGCGCTTCGCGCCCGAGAGCTCAGGCTGTTTCATCTGGGGGCACAGCCCCCCAGACCCCCAGCGCAAACCCAGGTAACCCTGGCGACGGCCCAGCCTGCTGATGCGTAACCTGCGCAAAAGCGAGACCTTCACCGAACTCGGCGGCCGACTTCCACGTGTCAGCGGCGACCCCGTGGAGGTATCTCGAGGAGACGGTGGCTCTGCTGCCAGCCACCTCTGCAAAGCCATCACCGTTCTTCGTCGTTGAGCAGCAAGGCCGGCTGACCTGCGGTGAAGAGTGCCGAGATGTTCTCTCTTCGCTGCTCCGACGTGAAGAGAGGGCACCAGAGGGCGGACTTCAGGCATTCGATGCGCGACAGTTGCGGCTGAGCGAAGAAAAGGGGGCCCCGCATATTCTGTGGCATACGTCTTCGCTTCTCCAGGTTGTCGTGTCCGCTGTGCGGGTACATCCGCTGCTCAGGAGTGGGTGTTTTGACCTCCGCCGGTTCATTTATGCTACCTCTGCGCTCGGGGCACTCGGTTGCCGCGGTCTGGATCCCGACCTCCTCGTTCGCCGAGGAATGGCGCGGATCATAAAGCTGGGGATCGCCGGCTGGCTCAGTGAGCCGGAACGATCCAACTCCTGGGAAAGCTGGGAGCATCGCGATCAGTGGAAAAGCTTCTTCGAAGAGAGCGGGGTTGATGGTACCGGCTCGCTCAGCTATATCAAGGCGGCTCTGACGGGCCGTGCCTCCCAGGGATTGGATTCCTGGATCGAGTCGGCACCTCTTGAGGATGTTCTCCTCTGGAGGCCGCCGGATCAACTACCGAATCATGCTTCGGCGGTGTCGCCGGATGAGGTGGAGGTCTGGACGTGGCTGGTCGAAAGATTCACCCAGACGTATCTGGACCGCTGGTCACTCGTCTCGCTGAAGAAGGAGTACGCATTCGCTCGGGGGTTGTGGCATCCGGGTTTCTCTGCGGACCTTCTCCGCGAGCGCGTCATCGCCGGCGAGAAGGTGGCGACCGCGCTTGCTGATAGGGCTGTGCTGAGCGAAGACGTCATCGACCCTGCTGTGCTGAGCGCGTTGACGGAGCAGGCGGCGGCGCTCCTCGACGAGGGCCAGCGGACCGCGGCGGCAGCTCTCTTCGACAGTGCGCGGATGCTCAAGCCTACGGACATGGTGGCGCAGAACAACTACGCATACTGCATTCTGGTGGACAAGCCTCAGCTGGCGCTGGCGCTGCTGCGGGACGCCCTGAATAGGGGGATAGAGACGCCGGCTGTGACTCTCTGCAATATCGCCTTTGCGGAGTCGCTGCTGGGGAACTACGGAGCCGCGGTCGATGCGTGTCGGCGCGCTGGTGCGGCATGTACCGACCATCAGGCAGCCTACTTGTGGAAACGAAGTGACGAGGACTGGATAAGCGTATACACCTCGGTGAGGGCGTGGATCACCGAATTCGCGGCAAGTTTGGAACGCTTGGGGGACGCCTCCGGTGAGCGGAGTGAGCAACTCTAGACCTCAAGCTGAGACGGCGGCTCGGAGCGCCTTCTTCAAGTCCTTCAGCAGGAGGAAAAGGTGAAGAGGGTCGGTAGGGGACGGCTCGAACTCTGCCTGCTTCATATAGAACTCTTTGGCCTGCTCGTCCTTGGCGTGAATCAAGAGAGCTCTGACCCCGATCTCGTCAGCGGCGTTCCCCACACGAATCAGTGCATCTCTGAGCAAGGCGCGACCTAGTCCTTGCTTCTGTGCGGAGGAGTCCACGGCCAGCCGTGCGAGCAGAATCACAGGGATGGGATGAGCGGGGACGCCACGGGTCACTCTCCCCGGCGCGTCTGCTCTTTCGACGCCGCCAGTGGCAAGAGCGTAGTATCCGACCACTTTTCCCTTAGCCGCGGTCACGAAAACCGTCGTCATCCCCGCACGCTGATTGACGAGGGCGTAGCTCTTGAGCCAGTCGTCAAGGTCGGGTTGCCCGCAATCGAACTCGCTGACATCGTCCTGTGCAGTTAGTTTGCGAGGTGTCGAAAACACGAAGTCTCTCCACTAACTGTCGAAGACGTGGGGTTCCTCTGAAATGAGATCTGCCAGCCGGGGCTTGATTACCGCAGGCCGCTCAAGGCTGTCCTCGAAGGCAGCCCAGGCCGCCTCGTCAAGCATGAACCATCGACGGTCAGCCAGTACTTGCTCGGCTGCCTTGCTCGCGCTGTCGAGAATGAACGCTGTTACGGTCGTGTTGGTGGCCTTTGCTGCCAACCGGATAAGCGTATTCTGCCGCGCATTCGCGCGGAGATTGAGTCTGGTCTCGCGGGCGAGTTGCGCTTCCTGCTCAGGGCTGGCTTCGTCGCTACCCATGACTTGCTCCTCCCGACTCTGTAGGGTGAGCGTACACACACTGTGCGTACACGTCAAGAGATTTGTACATCCAACGTACGTACAGAATCTCCTGGCGCCTCTCGCGCTTCAAGCGGGGACAACGCCCACAGGAAGGCTCGCTTGCCTTGCTCCCTGCCCGGGCCGTGTGGATCCCGCTCGCTGTCGCGTCGCCCCATGCCGCCGAGGCCGGGAGCGCGAGTGTCCTGCCCGCGCCCCGGCCCTGGGGGGCTGTCTGTGGTCGCCCTCGTCCGTACTGCTATGGACTCGTCCGTGTCCACCGCAGAACTCCAGCGCAGGCGTCTACCGGTCAATCGTCCCAGCCTGGCGGGGGACCGAGCGGTGCCTCGTCGCTGTCCACGAGCGTGCAGGGCGCGACTGGTCCGTTGGAGATGTTCGCCCAGATACCGGCGGTCTGCTCGTCCTCGGAGACGCTGAACTCCAGCACCCCCGTCTGCCCCGTCTTGATCGCGGCCGGGTCGATACGGAACCCCGGCTCCTCAGTGTTCGGCGGCCGGATCAGAAACGGCCTGCCATCGGCCGGATTCTGCGCTTCTGCGGACAGTCCCGCTTGGTGCCGA
The DNA here is from genome assembly GCF_040675175.1 of Nonomuraea sp. NPDC049649. Lineage (NCBI taxonomy): Bacteria > Bacillati > Actinomycetota > Actinomycetes > Streptosporangiales > Streptosporangiaceae > Nonomuraea > Nonomuraea sp. NPDC049649. The sequence continues at coordinate 228,156 of NZ_JBFAOH010000006.1, read as the reverse complement.
GCAGGCCGACGCGGGGTCAGGCTGTCGTGATCGACGCGATGGACCCGCGGGCGCCGGCTCCGGCGGTGAAGCCGGCGCCGCGGTGATGTCCTCGGCGCCAGGGCACTTTCGAAGCCCTGGCAGTGAGCCCGTCAGCGGTGGGCGGGTGAGAAGCCCTGGAGGACCTGGTTGTCCTGGTCAGGGAGGTGGCCGAGCTTGTCGACCTCCTCAGCCAGCCCTGCCAGCACGGCGCGGAGCTGCACCCGGGTGACGTCGGCGAAGGTGCGCAGGTAAGCGATCTGCCGTTCCAGCTCCTCGGCCTCGGCGCCGTGCTCGCCGCCGCGCGAGCGGTAGTCGCCGACCGCCTGCTCGGCGGCCTCCTCCGCCTGCCGCTGCGCCTCCGCCAGGATCACCTCGTACTGCTGGCGGGCCTCCCCGAGGATCCGCCGGGCGTATTCCTCAGCCTCCGCGATCTGGACGTCGGCGGTCTGCTGGGCGCGGGAGAGGATGTTGATCGCGTCGACGCTGAGGGCCTGCTGCTGGGGGACGGCGGGCTCGGCGCTGATGCCGTGCTCCTTGTACCACTGCTTCAGCCGGTCGATGTACGCCCGCAGGTCCGCCTTCTCCTTGTCCCCGGCCGCCACGTCTTCCGCGACCCGGTACAGGAACGAGCGGACCTCGTCCTCGCTGTAGCCGCGACGCCCGAGCGGGGTGCGCGAGAACTCCTGCTTGCGGATCCGGTCCGGGGTGAGAGGCTGGCGTTCGCGGTCCGGGTGATCCCCCCAAGACATCTCTGCCGTCATGACTCTCCGCCTTTGTCGCTGGTGAACTCGTCGAAGTGGATCTGCTCGGAGGGCACGCCCGCGTCCAGCAGTCGTCCGACAGTGCTCTGAGCCATCTCCGTGGAGCCGCAGACGAAGACCTGCTGGCCACGCCATGCCTGCAGCGCGACGTCCACGGCGTTGCCGCGGGTGCCGCGGTAGTAGGGGTCGTGGGAGACGGCCGGGACGACGGTCAGCCAGGGATGCTCCGCCGCCATCTTGGACAGCGACTCGAGGTCGTACAGCTCCCGGGAGGTCCGGGCGCCGACGACGAGGTCGACCTTCCGTGAGGCGCCCTCGTGCATCACCTGTTCCACCAGTGCCTTCAGCGGTGCGAGGCCCGTGCCGCCCGCGATGAGCAGCAGGTCGCCGGGCGTGTCGGGGGAGAGCTTCAGCTTGTCGCCGACCGGCGCTCCCACGCGCAGTACGTCGCCGCGCCGCGCGCCCATGACCAGGGCGGCGCTCAGCACACCGCCGTCGACCATGCGTACGTGCAGGTCGATGGTGTTGTCCGGGCGCGGCGCGTTGGCGAAGGAGTAGAAACGCCAGACGCGCGGCCGCCTGGGGTGCGAGATCGACGCCGACTGGCCGGGACGGAAGGCGTACTGGTAGTTCAGCCGCGCCCGGATGACCGCGATGCCGAGGGCGGGGGTCTCGTGGCTGATGATCTCACCCTCCCACCAGGGCGGGGTGGTCTTGGACGCGTCCGCGGCGGCGTCCGACATCACCTGGGCCACCAGGCCGTACGCCTTCGTCCAGTCCTCGGCGAGGGCGGGCGTCCAGCGGTCGGCCAGGAAGTGCTCCAGGGTGGCGAGCAGCGCCCTGCCGACGGCCGGGTAGTGCTCCGCGACGACGGCGAACTTGCGATGGTCCCGGCCGAGCTGCTGCAGGTACGGGACCAGTTCCTCCACCCGGTCGACGTTGCTGACGATGCGCCCCAGCGCGTTGACGAGCCGGTCGCGCTGGCTCGCCATCGACACGGGGAACATGTCCCTCGTCTCCGGGCTGATCAGAAACAGGGCCGAGTAGAAGTACAGCGGCACCTGGTCGCCTGACCGGGCGACGAGGCGCCAGCTGTCCTTGAGAGCTTGCGCGTTCACTCAGTCGGCCGTCTCTACGGGCCCGGCCACAATGGACGACTTGACCTTGTTCAAGGTCAGCTCGACGTGCCGCAGAATCTCGTCCCCCACGCCGGCTCCCCGCAGCACCGAGAGCAGGATCTCGCCGACCTTCGCGTAGTGGTCGGCGGTGATGCCCATGCCGCGGTGCGCCTCTGCCAGGTCGCGGCCCTCGTACGGCTCGGGACCGTCGAGGACGGAGCACAGCAGCACCACCATGTGCCGCTTCAACCTCGGCATGTCGACCCCGGCGAAATAGGGCTTGAGGTCGGCGTCGTCGAGGACTCGCACATAGAAAAGGTCGACGACGTCGCGAACAGCCGACGCGCCGCCGACCTGGTCATAGTAGGACGGCGAGATTGTCACAAATCCTCCAAGTGAGCCCACGCGTAGGAGGACCGGCTGCGGTGTTCCTGGTTCGCAGCGGTCACGACGCGAGGCATGGTGAATGGACGCACCCTGGCGCTCTGGACGCCGAAAGCCCGGGCGCCCGCGAGAGGGTGAGGTGGGTGATGGTCGTGGGGTTTTCGGCCGTCACCCTTTCCTTCGTGCCAGAGCAAAAGGCACCGAGCCGGATGTCGTGACGCAGGGTCACGGCCTGTCACGGCCTCAGGTGCCTGGGCCTATCTAACCACGACACTAACGTCCCATGAACCCCATTCTGCCCTTTTTTGACTCCATTTTCTCACGACCCGCCAACCTCTGCTGTCCGACCTGGGGCGGGGCGACGGGCGTCCCGGCTCCGGGGGCTTTCGCTCCCGCGGCACCCCGCGCCAGAACCCCCATCTCGCGCCTAACCTGCGCAAACGAGGTTCATGCGGCGCGCCTCAGGGAACGGGCCGTTCGAGCGAGCGACAGAAGGACCTGATCATGTCGAACCACTTCACCGGCCTCAGCCTCGGACCGCCACTCGGCGACCAGCGCCTCGACCTGTGCGACCTGTACGCTTTCCAGGCGCCCGGCGACGCGAGCAGGACCGTCCTGATCCTCAACGCCAACCCCAACGCGGACGCCCTGCACCCCGACGCCGTCTACCGCATGAACATCGACAACGACGGCGACTACCTGCCCGACATCGCCTTCAGCTGGGCCTTCAGCTCACCCGGGTCGGACGGCTCCCAGACCTTCAGCGTGTTCAAGGCGACCGGCGCGGAGGCCCGCAACCCCGAGGCCACCGGCACCAGAATCGTGTCGGACGCCGCCGTCTCCTTCGGCCCCCAGGCCAACGTGATCAGTACGGGCGACTACAAGATCGCCGCCGGCAGCCGCAGCGACGCCTTCTTCTTCGACTTCGACGGCATCAAGAACCTCTTCGACACCAGCGGCAAACGCAACTTCACCGCCCCCCACCTGGGCGGCAAGTCCCCGTGGACAGGAGTCGACTCCAACACCCGCGCCAACGTCTTCTCCATGGCCATCGAACTGCCGACCGCCGAGCTGTCGCCCCAGCCCGAGCTGAGCATCTGGGGCCGGTGCAGCGTCCTGCGCGACGGCGAACTCGTCCACGCGGACCGCGCCGGGCACCCGTCGATGAGCAGCTTCTTCAACACCGACGACACGAAACCCGAGTACAACGCCGGCGAACCGGCCGACGACCGGGAGAAGTGGACAGACCAGTTCGTCCACCTCCTGGGCCACACCGGCGGCTACTCCCGCGAGGAGGCGATCGCCGCGATCGAGCAGCACGGCCTCCTGCCGGACGTCCTGCACTTCGACCCGTCCAAACCCGCCTCCTACCCCAACGGCCGCACCTTCAAGGAAGACGTCATCGACATCCGCGTCGCCTTCCTCACCAAGAACGAGGCCCCACCCACCGGCCTGTCACCCCACACCGACACCCTCGACCACTTCCCCTACCTGGGGAACCCGCACCCGGCAGCCGCTTCGAGTTGAGGAAGCTGCGGCCGTCCATCAATCCGAGCGCCTGGTCGTACTCCATCCCCAGGCGTCACTCACCGATGGCCTCTAGTCGTGCGGATGTCATGATCTCGGAGATTTCCGCCAGAACCGAGTGCAGCTTGGCGCGGGGGTCAGCGGCGGGCGCGGGATCAGTGCCTCGTGATGCGGGGTGGACATCGCCGGCCTCCAAGCTGTGGCTTCGCCACTGGTACCACAACCGCGGACGCGTGGGTTCCTGGTTAGGCGGCAAGCTTGCGGTATGTCGGACACCACCGCACGTGCGCTCGCCCTCCTCAACCTGCTTCAGACGCACCGCCACTGGACGGGGCCCGAGCTGGCGGAACGGCTCGGTGTGTCGGAGCGTACGGTGCGACGGGACGTGGAGCGCCTGCGTGACCTCGGCTACCGGATCGAGTCGGTGCCGGGCCTGGCCGGGGGTTACCGGCTGGAGCGCGGGGGTGTGATGCCGCCGCTGCTGCTCACCGACGAGGAGGCCGTCGCGATGGCGGCGGGCCTGCGGCTGGCGGCGACGCGGCAGCTCACCGACGGCACGGAGACGACGATCCGGGCGCTGGCCAAGCTCGAAAAGGTTCTGCCCGCCGTGCTGCGGGAACGGGTGAACGCGCTGGCCGCCGCGGTGCGCCCCGCCGGGGCCGGACCCGGGTCAGGAGTGTCCCCGGCCGTCCTCACCGCACTGGCGCTGGCCTGCCGGGACCACGAGCGGGTCCGCTTCACCCACACCTCGGGATCCGGGCCGTCGCCGCGCCGGGTCGAGCCGCACCACCTCGCGCCGTCCGAGCGGCACTGGTACCTCCTCTGCTGGGACCTCGACCGCGACGACTGGCGCACGTTCCGCATCGACCGGATCGCCGACGTCCACCCCACCGGGGTGTTCTTCGAGCCGAGGCCGCTGTCGCAGCGGCAGGTCGAGAGGTTCCTCGCCGTAGCCAGGTCATGGGCCAAGGAGGCGTACGACGCGACGGCGACGATCGACCTGCCGATCGACCGGCTGCGCCACCTGTTCGGCGAGTGGGCCCAGGGCGCCGAACCCGTGGACGCCGGCACCACCCGCTGGCCGGTCGGCGGCGCCGACTTCCGGGAGACCATGTACGCCCTGTCATGGATCCCGCCAGGCGTCCCGTACAGCGTCGACCTCCCCGACCCCGCCCGCACGGAGCTGCGCGAGACGCTGGAACGGATGCTGCGCGCCCTTGAGGACAGAAGCTGACCGGATCTGCTGCCAGCATGCGTGCACCGCCCACCAGGAAGGGGACCGCATGCCAGGCATGAACACCGTGAACCCATTCATCATCACCGACCGAGCCGCCGAGCTCATCGACTTCCTCATCGACGTGTTCGGCGCCACCGACGTGCCCGAGGCCCGCACGCTCGACCGGGACGGGCTCATCCTCCACGCCGAGCTCCGCGTCGGCGACTCGCTGCTGATGCTCGCCGACCGCAAGCCCGACTGGCCGTTCACCCCGGCCCTCACCCGCGTGTACGTGGACGACGCGGCGGCGACCCTCACCCGCGCGGAGTCCCGTGGAGCCCGCATCGTGACCCGCCCCACCGACTTCTTCGGCGACACCCTCGCCCGCTTCCAGGACCCCTCGGCGAACCTCTGGTGGGTCTGGCAGCACAACCCCCAGCCCCCTCAGGACTGGCCCGAATCAGAAGGCGACGACTGGTCCGGCTTCGCCACCCCCGAACTCCACTACATCCACGGAACCCTGCTGGAAGCGATGCGCACCCTCCAGGACCCGAGAGATCACCGAACCGGCCAGATCTGAACGGCCGGCGGAAGGTCCTCGATGCCGCCGCCCTCCGGGATCATGCCCCAGAGGAAGGGGACCAGGTAGCGGGGCGGCTCGCCGACGAACGCGGTACAAGCATGGTCTTCGCCGCAGGGGCGCTCCGCGCCTCCAGCTCAGGCTGTTCTATGCGGGGGCAAGCCCCCGCACCCCCAGGCGAGGGGCCCGCCCCTCGCGCTCCCCGGCCTTGACCGTCATCAACACCCCGGTCACTAGGGACCCCACGACCTCAATAAACACAACGCTACGCCGCATACCGCGCCGAGAAGGAGAAGGAGGAACAGTGATGAGCGTAGGTGAGGTCGCGGCCGGCTTCGAAGATGGCGGCAGCTCCCGGGCGACGGCCTCCCCGATGGTGCCGAACGAGACGTCCGTGACCTGCCCTCCGCCGGGTCCGGGGTGCTCCTTGCTAGGCACGGCCGGCGTGGCGGGGCATGGCCGCTGGGCCGAGGTGTGCCAGGTCAAATGACGTAGCGCGTCGGAAAACGGGTTGCGGGTCAAGATCCGGGCGGGGAGGCTGCCTCGGGTGAGGATGCACGACGGCCAGCTGACGGTGTCCCCCGAGACGGTGCGTACGCTGCTCGACGAGCAGTTCCCCGAGTGGCGCGGCCTGGAGGTCAGGAGTGTCGACTCCGCGGGGACGGTCAACGCCATCTTCCGGATCGGCGACCGGTGGACGGCCCGGTTCCCGCTGCAGCCGGGGGACGTCGAGGCGACGCGGCTGAAGCTTCAGGCGGAGGCGCGGGCGGGCCGGGAGCTGGCGGGACGGACGCGGTTCCGCACGCCGGAGCCCGTGGCGCTGGGGGAGCCGGGGGCGGGATACCCGCTGCCGTGGTCGGTGCAGACGTGGCTGCCCGGGGTGGTGGCCGGTGACGAGGACCCGGGGGAGTCGGAGGCGTTCGCGCGCGACCTGGCCGAGCTGATCAGGGAACTGCGCGCCGTCGAGACGCGGGGGCGGACGTTCGCCGGGGGTGGGCGGGGTGGGGATCTGAAATCCCACGACGGGTGGATGGAGACCTGTTTCAAGAAAAGCGAGGGGCTCCTCGACGTCGGCGGGTTCGGGCCGGCCGACCCCGCGCTGGATCTCGTGAGCGCGTGGCACCTGCTGGAGGAGGGGCCGCCGGACGCTGGATCGGCTGAGCCGTCAGTCGTAGTACCGTCCAGCTTTTCCGGATAAAGGAGGATCATGGTGGGCACGGTTCGTTCCAAGGACGGCACGGTCATCGCCTTCGAGGTGGTGGGTGAGGGGCAGCCGTTGATCATTGTGGACGGCGCCACCGCTCATCGCGCGGTCAACCCGCTGGGGGCCGAGGTGGGGGAGTTGCTGCGTGACGGGTTTCGTACGTACACCTATGACCGGCGAGGGCGCGGTCAGAGCGGCGACACCGCCCCGTACGCGAAGGAGCGCGAGATCGAGGATCTCGCGGCCCTGATCGCCGAGGCCGGAGAGCCCGCCGTGGTCTGCGGATTCTCCTCGGGAGCGGCGCTGGCCCTGGACGCGGCGGCGGCCGGGCTGCCGATCAGCCGGGTGGCGGTCTGGGAGCCGCCGTTCATCGTGGACGACACCCGGCCGCCGCTGCCGCCCGACTATGTCGAGCGGCTGGACGAGGCGGTCGCGCAGGGGCGGCCCGGTGACGCGGTGGCGCTGTTCTTCACCGTCGCGGTCGGGATGCCCGCCGAGATGGTGGAGGGGATGCGGCAGAGCCCGTTCTGGGCCGCCGTCGAGGAGGTCGCGCACACGATCGCCTACGACGGGCGGTTCGTGGCGGACGCGATGGCGGGCACGCCGCTCGACAAGGGCCGGTGGGCGGCGGTCGACGTGCCCGTGCTGGCCCTGCACGGCGACGGCACCGACCCGTCGCTGATGGTCGGCGCCCGGGCCGTCGCCGAGTTGCTGCCGACCGCGACGCTGCAGGTCGTCAAGGGGGAGCAGCACACCGTCGCGGCCGAGGTGCTCGCCCCCGTGCTCAGGGAGTTCGCCCGGCGCTGAGCGCTGTGGCGCGGAGGAGGAGGGGTTCGGCGGCGGCGCGGGTCTCCTCGCTGATGGGGGCGGGGCGGAGCGTCGCCGGGTGGAGGTTGACGTTGGCGCGGTAGCCCTCGGCGTGCGTGACCTGGTGGTCGGCGGAGAGGATGAGGAACCCGTACACCACGCTGCTCCGCCCCACCCGCTCGATCCAGAGGCGCACCGCCAGCTCGCCCGCCCCCATGACGGGCACGGCATAGGAGATCTTGAACTCGCGCACGGCCAGGAACACGTCCTTGAACGCCGACGTGGCCGGGTCCGGCGACCACCCGAGCCTGGTCCAGTACGCCGCGATCGCGCGCTCCACCAGCAGGGCGTAGCGCGAGTTGTGCAGCAGGCCCATCGCGTCGAGGTCGTCGAAGTGGACCTGGACGCGCTCGTAATGTCCCTCGTCGGGCATTCAGTCCTCCGGTAGCAGGGAAGGGTCGGGGCTAAGAGCGCGCAGCCGCTGCAGCACGGCGCGGCGGGCGTGCTCGACGGCGCGCTGGTCGTCGAGCAGCCGGGAGTGGGTGACGGCCAGCTCGCCGAGGGCTTCCATCTCGTACGCGAGCTGGTCGGGATCGACGTCGGCCCGGAGCTCGCCGCACGAGATCGCCTCGGCGGCGAGGCGCCGGACGAACGCCAGCCAGTCACGCATCGCCTTGGAGACCCGTTCGCGCACCTCCCCGGGACGGTCGTCGAACTCGGTCCGCACCGCCAGGAAGAAGCACCCGCCGGGGAGCACCCGGTCGGCGTAGAAGCGCAGCCGGGCCTCGTGCAGCGCGAACAGCCTCCGCACGCCCGCCGGGGCGCGCAGCGCCGGGGTGATGATCTGCTCGGTCCACTGACGGACGGCCCAGTCGACGGCGTCGAGCTGGAGCTGCTCCTTGTCGCGCCAGTGGGCGAAGAACCCTGACTTGCTGATGCCCAGCGCGGCGGCGAGTCGGCCGAGCGAGAGCCCGTCGAGGCCCTCCACGGAGGCGAGGCTCACGGCCTGGCCGAGGATCGCCTCCCGGCTCCTCTGTCCGCGCAGCAGGCGTCCGTCGTGCGTCATGCCGTCAGAGTATATGAACGACCGGTCGTTTATCTACTCTTGAGCGGTCGCTCAAATCCCGGTTACCGTTGAGCAGTCGCTCAAAATGAGAGGTGATCTCGGTGGCGGAGGCGGTCGTGGTCGGGGGCGGCATCGGCGGGCTGGCGGCGGCGGTCGCCCTGCACCGGGTCGGGTGGCGGGTGACCGTGCTGGAACGGGCCCCCGAGTTCACCGAGATCGCGCCGGGCTGGCGGTCTGGCCCAACGCCATGCGCGCCCTCGCCGCGCTCAGGCCGGCCGGTGCGGTGCGTGATGTCGCCGGAGTCGAGACCGTCGGCGGGGTGCGGGACCGCGCCGGGCGGTGGCTCTCCCGTACGGACAACGCCCCGGTGGGGGGATGCGGCGCGGGTGGCCGTGGGCGCGGGAGGTGTACGCGGTCTCGGGGTGGGTCGGGTTCGGCGCGGTCTTCTACCTCTTGGTTCACGGGTACGTGGAGCCGCTCCATGTCGTGCTGGCCGTGATGGTGGTTCCGATGTTTCTGGCCGCGGTGCGGAGAAGGCCGGTCACGCCTCGGTGGGGACGCCTTGAGGAGGGGCCCGAGCGGGAGCGGCGGCGGGCGCTGACCGGGCAGTTGCTCATGGTGATCACCGGGGTGGGGCTGTTCGCGGGCGGGGTGGCGGTGTCGGCCGTCGGGCTTACGGAGGTCTTCGTCGCGAGCGACCTGGCCTACCTGGGCACCGGTCCGGACGAGCTGCGGGCGTCGAACGCGCGGCTGCTGCCGTTCATCGCGCACGACAGGGCCGGGTTCGGCGGGGCGCTCATGGCGGCCGCCGCGGCGATCACGCTGCTGAGCGCCTGGGGGTGGCGGCGCGGCGAGCGGTGGGTCTGGTGGTCGCTCGGGGCCGCCGCCGTCGCCGGGTTCCTGCCCGCGGTCGCCGCCCATGCCGCCATCGGGTATCTGGATCTCTGGCATCTGGCGCCGGTCTTCGTGGGGATGGCGCTCACCGCCGCCGCCCTCACCCTCTCTCGCCCGTACCTGTGTGCCCGATGATGGTCGGCATGGCCGACACCCGACAGCGCCTGCTCGACGGCGCGATCGCGACGCTGCGCGAGCGCGGCATCACCGGAGTCTCCGCACGCACCATCGCCGCCACCGCCGGCGTCAACCAGGCGCTGGTCTTCTACCACTTCGGCAGCGTGCCGGAACTGCTCAAGCAGGCGTGCCTGGCCGAGACCGAGGCCAGGGTGGCGCCGTTCCTGGCCCGGATGGAGCAGGTCGGCAGCCTGCGCGAACTGCTCGACCTGGGCCGGGAAATCCACGCCGAGGAACGGGCCGCGGGGAACGTCGCCGTGCTCGCCCAGTTCCTGGCGGGCGCGCAGGCTGACCCGGACCTGGCGGAGACCACCGCGGCCGCGCTGAACCTGTGGATCGGCGGGCTGGAACGGACGCTGGAACGGCTGCTGTCCGGGTCGCCGGTCGCCGAACTGGCCGAGGTCGAGGGGCTGGCGCGGGCCGTGGCGGCGGCGTTCATCGGGCTGGAGCTGTTCGAGGGGGTCGACCCGGCCGGCGGGCGGGCGGCGCTGGACGCGCTGGAGCGGCTGGCGGTGCTGGCCGAGGTGGTGGACGAGCTCGGGCCGATGGCTCGCCGGGCGCTGCGGGCGAAACTCCGCCGTTAAACCGGGGTGGTGGGGGATACGGGGAAAAGGTCGGCAAAGACGTTGATCTAGGGAGATGTGCATGTTGCGTCGGAGGAGTCACAGGGCGATGCTCGCCGCCGCCGCGATGGTGGCCGTGCTCGGAGTGACCGGTGCCTGCGGGGGCGACGACGGCGGCGACGACGACCCGGACGTCGTCAACACCAACCAGCAGAACGACGACCACGACGACAACCACGACGACGACTGACGGCCGGGCGTTTAGCTGGTACGGATGCGGACATTTCCTGATCCGCTTCTGGCGATGATCGTCCGGTCGCTCTTGGCGCTCTTCAGCTCGGAGCGCTGCGACCCCTCGGCTGACTCGGCGGTGATCGCGTACTTCTCGCGCGGCACCGCCAGCGTCACCCCGCCCTCGCCCGACTGCGCGTCCAGCTTGTCGGGTGCGGCGGTGAAGGCCAGCGAGATGGAGCCGCTCGACGTGCGGGCCCGGACGTCGGCCGACTTCAGAGCCTTGCCCTTGATGGACGCGTCGCGGGCCAGGAGGCGGAGCCTGCCCGACGTGCCCTCCAGACTGATGGGGCCGTCGGCCGACACCTCCGCGTCCTGGTCCAGGTTCTTCAGGATGACGCCGTCCGCGGCGTTGACCACGAGCTTCGTCCCCGGCGGCACCCGTACGCGGTAGCGGGCGCCGCAGGTGCCGAAGACCATCGTGCAGTCGGCGCTCAGCCGGAGCGTGCCGTCCCGGAGCGACCAGGAGGCGTTGCCGTCCCGGGCCGCCTTGCCCTCCAGCCAGCGGTCCACCCGGACCTCGCCTTCCTTGCCGGGCAGGATGCGCAGGCCGCCCACGGAGGCTCTGATGGTCAGGGTCTCTCCGGAGTGCGGGAACGCCTTTCTGGCGTGCGTCTCGGTCTCGTCGAACGTCGCGCCGCAACCTGCGAGAGCGGCGATCATCGCTGTCGCTGCCACTATCCGCTTCATGCCTCCGATCGTGGCCGCGCGCCGGTCCACGGGGATCGGCCATCCGGCCGACCCGCGTCCGCCGTTCGGCCAGTCCTTCGTGCAGGAAGGGTTGGACCGGGGGCATCCCCCACCACCGGTAGGGGTGGAATCGGGCGTTTCTCTTCTTTGCGTGTTTCTCGTACGAGGTCAGAGTGCGGAGAGAAGAGCTGTCACGTGGGGGAGGGGGTCGGGTGTGACGGGGCGGACCAGGACCGTGTTGGCGCCTGCCGACCACAGGGCCTTGACGTGGGCCGCAGCCTCCTCGGCGGTGCCTGAGGCCATCGCCACCTCCTGCGGGGATACGCCCAGGAACTCGGCCTGACCGGCCAGAACATGGTCCGGGAAGCCCGATCCGATGTGCAGGTGTGTGAAGACGACGAGTTCGTGGTCGCCGGGGGCGGCGATCTGGTCGAGCGCCTGCCGGACCCGGTCGGGGCCGAAGCCCTCGGGCAGGACGGTGCCCTGGGCCACCCGTCCCGACAGGGCCAGCGAGCGTGGCCGGACGACGCCCGCGAGCACCGGCGGGACCTCGCGCGGTGGGTGTACCAGCGACAGCCCATCCAGCCGGACCGACCGGCCCGTCATGGTGACCGTCTCGCCCCGCAGCAGAGCCCGTACGGCGGTGATCGTCTCTTCCAGGAGGGCGAGCGGCGACGGCGCGGCGGCCCCCGCCTGGGCCATCCACGCCGGCACCCCGTGACCGATCCCGGCGGCCAGGCGGCCGGGATGCAGCCGGGCCAGGTTGGCCAGCTCCATCGCCAGCAGCATCGGGTTGCGCAGCGGCGCGGGGGCGATGCCGATGCCGACCCGCAGCCGGGAGGTGACGGCCAGGGCGGTCGCGGCCGAGGAGATGCCGCCGGTCCAGCCCAGGTCCTCCACCACCCAGAGGTCGTCCAGCCGGTCCAGGTCGTCGAGCGCCCGCGCCACCGGCACGAGCTGCTCGGGCGGCAGGTCCCTGTCGAAGATCACACCAAGTCTCACGGATCAAGAGTAGGCCCGCACCAGGCCTTGGTGGGTGCTGCGCGTCGGCGAGCGAGGGGGTCGGGTCGGTTCAGGAGTCTGGGTCAGGCGGCGGTGCTGAGGGCTGCTTGGGCGTCCGCGAGGGAAGGGCTGGTCTCGAAGTGGTGGTCCAGGTTGGTGATGGTCAGCAGGTGGCTGATCATGCCTTCCTGGAGGACGAGGATCAGTCGTCCGCCGGTGCGGCGGGCGTGGTTGAGCGTCGAGACCAGCACGCCCAGACCCACCGAGTCGCAGAACGGCACCTCCGTCAGGTCGAGCACGAGCCGGAGCGGGCCGGGAGTGGACAGGACGGGCTCTAACTCGGCGCGGAGGCGGGGAGCGCTCGTCACGTCGAGGTCGCCGCAGAGGCGCAGAACCGTGCAGAGATCCTCCTGCCAGCACCTGACCACCATGGGTAAAAGTTGCCCTGCCGACCGATCGTTAATCTACTTCTTGCAGATGTTCTGGGTCGCGGTTTGCGCGAGCGGGGTACCGGTGGGCTTCGCCGAGGGCGACGACTTGGGCTTGGCCACCTTGGGCTGGTCGGTGCCGAGGACGACCTCGATGCCCTCGATGTCGACCTGGCGCAGGTCGGACTTGGGGATGACGGCCGCAACCGTGCGCGCCGCGGCCTCCTGGCCGGGGCCGTAGCGCACCACCGTCTTCTTGTGGTCCTTGCGCGCGGTGTTGCCCGCCTCCTCCGGCACCTTGAACCCGTACTGGATGAGGGCGTTCCGCGTCCGGGCGCCGAGCCCGGTGATCAGGGTGCCGTTGAGCACCTTGAGCGTGACCTGGTCGGGCGGCAGCGTCGGCGGCGTGGACGGCGACTTCGACGGGCTCGCCTTGGGGCTGGGCTTGACCAGGTCCTGGTCGGCTTCGATGGCCCGGAACAGTTCGCGTGCCTTCTGCTTGTCCCACAGCACCGCCGACTCTCCGGTGGGCGTGCGGTAGTCGACGTCGGCCAGCGGCACGTCGGCGAACTGCACGTTGTCGAGCTTGACGTCCCTGAGCTGGGAGGCCAGGCCGAGCAGGCCGTCGTCGGGGTCCACCTTGATGGTGCGGAGCGTGGTGTTGACGAACGACGCGAGTTTGGCCGGGTTGGCGAGCGTGTCGGCGCTCAGCGCCCGGTTCATCAGGGCCGAGATCACCTGCTGCTGGCGGTCTATCCGGTCGAGGTCGGAGCGGGCGGTGGCACGGGTCCGGGCGTAGCCGAGGGCCTGGGCGCCCTGCAGTTCGTGGGTGCCGGCGTCGAGTTCGAGCCCGGTCTTCGGGTCGTTGATCGCGACGGGGGTGCAGACGGTGACCCCGCCGAGCGAGTCGACCACGTCGATGAAGCCCAGCACGTTGACCTCGATGTACCGGTTGATCTTGAGGCCGGTGACCTGCTGGACGGTCTGCACGGTCAGCTTCGGCCCGCCGAGCTGATAGGCCGCGTTGATCTTGTGTTCGCCCTCGCCGGGGATCGTCGTCCAGGTGTCGCGGGGCAGGCTCACCACCGTGATCCGGCTGTGGTCCTCCGACAGGCGGATCACCATCATGGTGTCGGTGCGCTGGCCCGCCTCGCGGCCGAGCTTCAGCTCGTTCTGCTTCTTACGGGTGAGGTCGTCGCGCTTGTCGACCCCCACGAGCAGGATGTTCTCCGCCCCGCGCGGCGCGGACTCCGCCACGCCCGCGTCGACCGTGCCGATCTGCCGGGGCGTCGCCCACACCACGCCGGTGCCGACGAGGACCGCCGTGGACAGGAGACCTGCGATGACCGCGTTGCGCCGCCGCGCCCGGGCGCTCCTGCGCGGCCTGCGTCTGGCACCGGCGAGCCTGACGCCGCCGTAGGCGTCGCCGCCCACGATCACCCCGGCGTCCTCCTCGCTCGGGTCGCGCATGCCGGTCCCCCTCCGTGCTGAGGATTGGGCTTTCGATTGCCGTCCTCCCGTGGTCGTACAGTAGCGTGAGCCCCGCCATGAAGCAGTTCCCCGACTCGCCGCACGCGCCAGCGGAGACGCGTGGCTGGCCCCCCATCTCCGTCGTCATGCCGGTCCTGAACGAGGAGCGCCATCTCCGCGAAGCCGTCGACCAGGTCCTCGCCCAGCAGTACCCCGGCGAGATCGAAGTCGTCCTCGCCATCGGACCGTCGCAAGACCGCACACAAGAGGTCGCCGACGAGATCGCCGCCGCCGACCGCCGGGTGATCGTCGTCCCCAACCCCACCGGCCGCACGCCCAACGCGCTCAACGCCGCCATCGCCGCCTCCCGCAACGGCATCATCGCCAGGGTCGACGGCCACGCCATGCTCCCGCCCGACTACCTGCGGGTAGCGGTCGAGACCCTGTACGAGACAGGAGCCGACAACGTCGGCGGCGTGATGGCAGCCGAGGGCATCACCCCCTTCGAGAAGGCCGTCGCCTGCGCGATGACCTCCAAGATCGGCGTGGGCGCCGCGGCCTTCCACGTCGGCGGCACCGCCGGGCCCGCCGACACCGTCTACCTCGGCGTGTTCCGGCGCTCCGCGCTGGACCGGGTCGGCGGCTACGACGAACACTTCCAGCGCGCCCAAGACTGGGAGATGAACCACCGCATCCGCCAGACCGGCGGCCTGGTCTGGTTCCAGCCGCGGATGCGCGTCTCCTACCGGCCCCGGCCCAACGTCAAGGCACTGGCCAAGCAGTACTTCCACTACGGCCGATGGCGCCGGGTGGTGGCGCGCACCCACGAAGGCACCATCAACCTGCGCTACCTCGCGCCGCCGGCCGCCGTGCTCGCCATCCTGCTCGGGCTGGTGGTCTCGCCGTTCTTCCCGCTCGGGCTGATCATCCCCGGCGGGTACGTCGCGGCCATCCTGGCGGGGTCGGCGGTGACCGGCAGCGGGCTGCCCTGGGCGGCGAGGATCCGGCTGCCGCTGGTGTACGCGACCATGCACATGTCCTGGGGCTGGGGCTTCCTCACCAGCCCCCGCAAACTGGCCCACCCCTCACGCTGACCTGCGACCCCGCGCCGCCTCGCCCCGCACGGCGAGGCGGCGCACCTGTGCCGGTGCCGTTCTTCGATCAGGCTTCCACGACCTGGCCGGTCAGTCCGGAGACGATCGCGTCCAGGCAAGCCCGGGCGGTCGTGTCTGTCCTTCCGTACTCCGCGTCGGTGGGTGGGTCTGCCTCATGCTTCGTGTCCGCTCGCGGCTGGTCCGGGGGTTCGGCGTTCGCCGGGCTCGTGGGGGAGGGGAACATAGGCGCGAGGACGGCGTTGACGCGGATTCCGTCGGGTGCCCATTCGGCGGCGAGCGCGCGCGCCAGCTCGGCGGTGGCGGCTCTGGCTGGGGCGGCGAGGCTGCCGTCGCCCCCGCCGGACTGGAGGACGAGCGTGCCGCCGGTCTCACGCAGCACGGGGTAGGCCGCTCTGGCGACGTGGGCAGCCCCGAGGTAGGCGAGCGCCAGCGCGTCGGGGTCGGTCGTCACCAACTCGCCATGCTGGGGTGAGCCGGGGTCGCGGTGCTGGGTCGGGCCGGGATCGCCGCTTTCCACGGAGAAAGCTCCCGCGAGATGGATCACGCAGTCCACGGGGCCCGCTTCGGCAAGCGCCTTGGCCGCCTGCTCCTCCGTACGGGCGAGATCCGCGGGGAAGGACCGTACTGTCGCGCCGTGGCGGGACGCCAGGGCGGCGAGTTGTGCGCCGTCGCCGAAGACCGCGACCGTACGGCCGGAGAGAGCCTGCCGGTAGTCCGCCGGGGCGGGCGGCGCGTCGGCGGCGGCCTGGCGGAGCAGCCGGTCGGCGATGGCCAGGTCGATGGGGTGGGTGACCTTCATGTTGCGCTCGCTGCCCGGCACCAGGTGGATCGGGACGTCCGGCAGGTAACGCAGCACCACGCCGCAGTCGTCGGTCGCCTGGCGGGTGGCGAAATCGGGGTCGGCCATCGCCCGCCGGTACGCCTCGCGGATCACCGACAGGCGGAAGCCCTGAGGTGTCTGCGCCCGCCGCAGCCGCGACCGGTCCAGGACCTCGCGGACGATGTCGTCCTCAGCCACCAGCACGGTGTCGGAGCTGGGGATCGCCACCTCGACCGCCTCGTACGTCCGCAAAGCACGCACGCAGTCGGCGATGATCCGCGGTTCGAGCAGCGGGCGGACGGCGTCGTGCAGGAGCACGTCGCAGTCGCGGTCGCCGACCGCCTGGAGGGCCCGCCAGGTGCTCTCGGTCCGGGTGGCCCCGCCCTCGACGATCGCGGTCACCTTGCCGAACCCGCACCGCCGCACCAGCTCGCGCACCGGCTCCACGAACCCGGGCGTCATCAGCACGATCACCTCGTCGACGTCGGGTGAGGCGTCGAACACCGCGATCGTGTGTTCCAGGATCGTCCGCCCGGCGAGCTTGATGAGCTGCTTCGGCTCGCTGTGGCCGACCCGCTGACCGACGCCGCCCGCGAGCACCACACCGATGGAGGGCCGCCGAGAAATCATAGTTCGAGGGTAACGGTCCAGGTCCGTGCTATCGCGTGGACGGATCGCTACGCTGTGTCCACGCGCTCCCTCATCAAACGGGAGGATCCGCGCTTTGACCGACTCTCCCACGGCCCTCTCGGCGGTGCTGCTCGCCACGACCCCGGCGAGCCGGCTCGGCTGCGCCGAGGGCACGCTCCTCGACCGGCTCACCGGCCAGCTCGCGAGCACGCCCGTGACCGACGTTCAGGTGCTGACCTCGGCCGGCGGGCTCGCCGCCGACCTGCGCGGCCTCGCCAAGCTGGTGCGCGTCGCGACCGGGACGGTCGCCCTGCTCCCCGCCGACCTGATCGCCCACACCGAGGCGCTCGCGCTGCTGCTGGAACATCCGGCCCGTGACACGCGGGCGCTGGTCGCCGGCGAGGACGCGGCGGGCCCGATGCGGCCGCCGCTCCGGGTCGAGGGCGGGCGGATCACCGCGGCGGGCAGCTCGTTCCACACCGTGCCGGAGGCCAACGCCGCGTTCGCGGGCGTGCTGCAGACGGGCGAGGCCGACCTGGGGGCGCTCGCCGACGTCGCCGAGGAGCTGGCCGAGCTGGCGGAGTCGGGGCGGCTCGGCCCGGTCACGCCGGTGGAGGCGGCCGACCTGCTGCTGGTCGGGCTGGTCCGGTCGGGGGTGCGGGTGCGCGCCGCGGAGCTCGGGCCGCTGCACGCCGTGCGGGCCACCGGCCAGGCCTCCGCCGACGCCGCGATCGGGCGGCTGGCCGAGGTGGACGAGGACGAGGTACGGCTCGACGGCGCGGTCAAGTCCGACGACGGCTTCGTGACCTCGTACTTCGTCTCCCCCTGGACCCGCCACCTGATCAGGCCCGCGCACGCGCTCAACCTCACCCCGAACACCGTCACCGGCTTCTCCATCGGGCTGGCGGCGCTGGCGGCGGTCTGGTTCTCGGCCGGTACCCGGGGCGCGCTGGTGGCGGGCGCGGTGCTGTTCTTCCTGTCGTTCGCGCTCGACTGCCTCGACGGGCAGCTCGCGCGCTACACGCGCGGGTTCACGCCGCTCGGCGCGTGGGCCGACGGGATGGGCGACCGGCTCAAGGAGTACGCGGTCTATGTCGGGCTGGCGTTCGGGTACGCGGCGGCGCACGGCGGCGGCAACCCGGACGGGATCTGGTATCTCGCCGCCGGGGCCATGATCCTGCAGACGCTCCGCCACTCGATCCAGTTCTCGTACGCGGGGTCGGTGTACGACGCGGGCCAGGCCGCCCCGCCGACGGGCAGGCCGGGGCGGTCGCTGCTGGAGCCGGCCGACGACGGGCGGCGGCGTCCCCGGCAGGGGCTGCTCAGGGTCGCCCAGCGGGTGCGGCGCGGCTCGGCCGTCCACTGGCTGCGCAAGATGGTGGTGCTGCCGATCGGCGAGCGCACGGCGCTGATCGCGGTCACGGCGGCGCTGGCCGACGCCCGGGTGACGTTCCTGGCGCTGCTCGGCTGGGGCGGCCTGGCCGCCGTCTACCAGCTCGGCGGCCGGTTCATGAGGGCGGTGGAATGACTTCCCTGGAGATGGTCCCGGTGCCCCGCGGCAAGGTCGCCGCCTACCGCGACGACGGGCCGCTCTCGCGCGTCATGGGCATGCTGGTGGCCGGGCAGCTCCCGCCGCTGCCGCCGCTCGTCGCCGCCGCGTTCGTCACCGGGATCCTGCTGCTCATGGGGGTGGCGGGGGCCGGCGGGCTGGCGGTGTTCGCGCCGCTCGTGCCGCTGCTGCTGGCCGGGCCCGGCAGCTCACACCCGCACGACGGGCGGTTCGACTGGCTGGCGCCGCCGATCCTGCGCGCCATCGAGTACGCGTTCATCGCCGCCTGCGGCTTCGCCCACGGCGTGCCCCCGGTGCTGATCTTCCTGCTGCTCGGGGCCGCGGCCTTCCACCACTACGATCTGGTCTACCGGCTGCGCCAGCGCAGGTACCCGCCGCCCTGGCTGGCCACGCTCGGCCTCGGGTGGGAAGGTCGGATGCTGGTGCTCGGCCTGTTCGCGCTCATGGGCTGGGTGACGGCCGGGTTCGTGCTGCTCGGGGCCTACCTGTGGGGCGTGTTCGGCTGGGAGAGCCTCACCTGCTGGCTCGCCGCGCCCCGCATCGGGACGCGGGCGGCGGACACGGGAACGCAAGACTAACGGCGGATTACCCGCACGAGGCCCAAAGCCAACTAACCTTTGGGCCTACGTAGACATGCTCGACTGAGGAGTGCACGTTGCTGGGAATGGTGCTGGCCGCTGGAGCCGGACGACGCCTGCGGCCGTACACCGACACGCTGCCTAAGGCGCTCGTGCCGGTCGACGGCGAGACCACGATCCTCGACATCTCGCTGCGCAACCTGGCCGCCGTCGGCCTGCGCGAGGTCGTGGTCATCGTCGGTTACGCGGCGCAGGCCGTACACGACCGCAAGCGCGAGCTGGAGGAGCGCCACGGCGTCGAGCTCATCCTCGTGCACAACGACAAGGCCGAGGAGTGGAACAACGCCTACTCCCTGTGGTGCGCCCGCGACTACTTCTCCCGCGGCGCGCTGCTGGTCAACGGCGACACCGTGCACCCCGTCTCGGTCGAGAAGACCCTGCTGGCCGCGCCCGAGACCAGCGACATCCTGCTCGCCGTCGACAACGTGAAGAAGCTGGCCGACGAGGAGATGAAGGTCACGCTCGCCGAGAAGGGCGAGCTGCGCCGCATCACCAAGCTGATGGACCCGGCCGACGCCTACGGCGAGTACATCGGCGCCACGCTCATCCGCCCCGGCGCCGCCGAGCGGCTGGCCGACGCGCTCAAGACCACCTTCGAACGCGACCCGCAGCTCTATTACGAGGACGGCTACCAGGAGATGGTGGAGCGCGGCGAGACCATCCACGTCGCCCCCATCGGCGAGGTCGACTGGGTCGAAGTGGACAACCACGACGACCTGGTCAAGGCCCGCACCATCGCCGTCCGTTACTGAGAGGGGCCAGGATGCCGCTTCTTGCGAGGATGCTGCCCGCGCCGATCCAGATGGAGGTCAGGCGCGGCGCGGTCGCGGAGCTCGGCGCGCTGCTCGCCGACAGCAGGGTCGCCACCTCCGGCCGGGTGGCGGTCGCCGTCGGCCCCGGCCAGGGCGACCACATCGAGACCCTGATCACCCCCACACTGGGCGAGGCCGAGGTCTTCCGCGTCTCCGACGGGAGCGTGGAGGCCGCCGTCTCCCTCGGCGGCGACCTGCGGAAGGGCGCCTTCGAGGTGGTGGTGGGCGTGGGCGGCGGCAAGACCATCGACACGACCAAGTACGCCGCCTCGCTGGCCGGCATCCCGATGGTCGCGGTGGCCACCAACCTGTCCCACGACGGCATCTGCTCGCCGACGGCCTCCCTCGTGTACGAGGGGGGCAAGGGCACGTTCGGTGTGCCGATGCCGCTGGCGGTCCTGGTCGACCTCGACTTCGTCCACAAGGCGCCGCAGTCGCTGGTCCGCTCGGGCGTCGGCGACGTGCTCGCCAACCTGTCGGCGTGCGACGACTGGCACCTGGCCAACGTCGAGCTGGGCGAGCCGCTCGACGGGCTGGCCTGCTCGATGGCGCGCACGGCCGCCGAGGCGCTGCTCGGCCGGCCCGACTCGGTGGAGACCGACGCCTTCCTGACGGTTCTGGCCGAATCGCTGATCCTGTCGGGCATGTCGATGGTCGTCGCCGGGTCTTCGCGGCCCGCGAGCGGCGGCGACCATGAGATCATGCATGCCGTGGACCAGCTCTTCCCCGGCACCTCCAACCACGGCGAGCTCGCCGGGGTCGGCACCGCGTTCTGCTACTTCCTGAGAGAGGACGAGGACCGGCTCAAGCAGGTGATCCGCTGCCTGCGGCAGCACAGCCTGCCCGTGACGCCCGGTGATCTCGGGCTGACCACCCAGCAGTTCACCGAGGCGGTCTCGCTCGCGCCCGCCACCCGTCCCGGCCGTTACACGATCCTGGAACACCTGAACCTGGGGGACTCCGAGATCCGCGATCGGGTGGAGGACTATGTCCGGGCCTTCGGTAGCTGAGCTGCGCGGGGTCGCCCAGCCCCCCGGTCACCTGGAGCGCCGCAACGGCGAACACTGGGCAGGCGTGCTCTACATGCGCCGCCTGTCCATCTACTTCACCTGGCTGATGACCAGGACGCCCGTCACGCCCAACCAGCTCACCTACGTGATGACGGCGGCGGGCGTGGCGGCCGGGGTGGTCGTGGCGTTGCCGGGGCTGTGGGCGGCCGTGGCGGCCGCCTTACTGGTCCAGGTCTACCTGCTGCTCGACTGCTCCGACGGCGAGCTGGCCCGCTGGACGGGCAAGACCTCGCTGGCGGGCGTCTACCTCGACCGGGTCGGCGCCTACTTCACCGAGGCGGCGCTGCTGGCCGGGCTGGGGTGGCGGGCGTCGGAGGTGCTGCCCGACTGGTACACCGTGCTGGGTTTCGCGGCGGCGCTCGGCGCGATCCTCATCAAGGCGGAGTCCGACCTGGTGGAGGTGGCGCGGGCCAAGGGCGGCCTGCCGCCCGCTTCCGAGTCGGCGGCCGTGCAGTTCCGCTCGGGGCTGCTGGGGCTGGGCAGGAGGGTGCTGGCGGCGACCCGGTTCCACCGGATCGTGCAGCCGATCGAGCTGTCCCTGCTGGCGCTGGCGGCGGCGGTGATCGATGTGGTGCGGGGCGATCTGGCCGCCACCCGGGTGCTCGTGGTGGCCTGTGTGGTAGCGGCTGGGCTACAAGTCGTTCTGCATTTGGTCAGCATTCTCGCGTCGAGGCGGCTGGCGTGATGCGATTCTCGGAACCGGCGGGGCCGCTCGTCCGTCCTAGTGGTCAGACATTCGCGGTTCGGTGGGGGTTCACTACCGGTTCCGATACGCTTAGCCCCACAAATATCAGGAAATATTGCGACCCAGCAGACTCGGTGATCATGAAAGATTGCTCCGCCCGTGCTCTCAACGCGTCAGGACGATGATTCGTTGAAGATCTCGTGCGTCATCCTCACCATGGGTAACCGGGTCGCGGAGCTGGACCGGGCGGTCGAGTCCGCGCTCAACCAGATCGACGGCGACGTCGAGGTGGTGATCGTGGGCAACGGCGCGGACGTCCCCAAGCTGACCGCGACGCCCCCCGCTGGCTCGTCGGCGACGGTCAAGACGATTCGGCTCGACCACAATACGGGCATTCCCGCCGGCCGCAACCGAGGTGTCGAAGAGTGCACCGGTGACGTCGTGATGTTCCTCGACGACGACGGCTGGTACGCCAACCAGAAGGTGGCCGCGCACGTCCGCGACCGCTTCGCCACCGAGCCCGACCTGGCCGTCATCTCCTTCCGCGTGATGGACCCCGACGGCGGCATCGGCCAGCGCCGCCACGTCCCCCGCCTGCGGGCCGGCGACCCCGAGCGCAGTTCGCCGGTCACCACGTTCCTGGGCGGCGCCTCGGCTGTCCGCCGCTCCGCCTTCCTCCAGGTGGGCGGGCTGCCCGAGCGGTTCTTCTACGCCCACGAGGAGACCGACCTGGCCTGGCGGCTGCTCGGCGAGGGCTACCGCATCGAGTACGACGCCGAGACCGTCATGTACCACCCCCAGGTCCCGCCCACCCGCCACGCCGACTTCTTCCGGCTGAACGCGCGCAACCGGGTCTGGCTGGCCCGCCGCAACCTGCCGTGGCCGCTGGCGGTGCTCTACCTGCTCGACTGGGTGGTGCTGACGCTGATCAGGGAGCGGGGCTCCAAAGAGTCGCTCAAGGCCTGGTTCACCGGCTTCTTCGAGGGCCTGCGCACGCCCGCCGGCGAGCGCCGTCCGATGGCCTGGAAGACCGCCTGGCGCATGGTGAAGCTCGGCCGCCCGCCGATCGTCTGACGGCCCGCCCTAGACGAACTCGGCCTCGTCCAGCGTCATCATGGCGTGCGCGACCGTGCCCGTCATCAGCGGGCGCTTGGGCAGGCCCAGCTCACTCAGCTCCTTCGCGATCGGATGGTTGCCCAGCCGGATCAGCGCGCCGCCGGGACGCAGCCGCAGCCCCCGCGTCCGCAGCGCCCACGGGATCCGCCGGGTGCGGCCGTCGAGATGCGTGTAGGCGTCCAGCGACATCAGCGGGCCGGGGCCCGGCAGCGGGGTGCCCGGCTTGACCAGCATGTCCAGCACGAGCCGGCCGTCCCGGCGCAGGATGCAGCGCTTGTACGGGGAGTCCAGCCGCAGGTCGATCTCCGCCAGCTCCTTCGGCACACCCCAGAGCGTCCGCCCCGCCTCCAGCGTGAAGCCCTGGTCGACCGGCATCCAGTGGACGAACGCGGCCGCGTTCCGGAGATCGCCCAGCCCCACCGAGCCCGTCGCCCCCGGCCGCCGGATCAGGAACGCCATGCCGAACTCGTGGTAGGCGTCGAGATCGCCGTCGCGGTAGTCGGCGAAGACCAGCACGCACACGGCCTTGCCGGGCAGCACCTCGGCCACGTCCTGCCCCGAGTACGTGAGCACGGCCCGCGCGGCGTCGGCCCGGACCAGGTAGAGAGCGCCGCACACCATCACGTCCCTCACCCGGACGGGGAACCTCACCGTCCGGCCCTGGATCAGTTGCGATGCCATGTCTCCAGTACATCAACCTCGGAACGCGCCCGCCATCACCCGGCGGATGCGCTCTGTAACGGGAAGGACGGGGTGGGGGCCAACGCAATCACCCCGCCGATCGGCTCTGTACTGCGAAGGACGGGGTGGGGGCCGGGGCGTCTGCCCAGCTCTCCATGCGCGCGACGAACGCCGGTGCGTGGTCCGGCCAGTGGTGGTGGGCGCGGGCGTGGGCGTGGCCGCGCGCGCCGAGCGTGCGGCGCAGTTCCGGGCTCTCCTTCAAGTCCAGTACGGCGTCGAGTGCCGCCTCCACGTCCAGGGGGACCACGAAGCCGCAGCCGGCCCGGTCCACGACGGCGGCGCCCTGGGGCGTGGTGACGACCGGGAGGCCGCGGCCCAGGTAGTCGAGGACCTTGGTGGGCAGGCCGGTCACCTCGGGAGCGGCCAGCGACAGCCCCGCCAGGGCGCCCTCGGCCATGCGCAGCGCGTGCCGGAGCGGCACGTGGCCGAACCAGTCGAGCAGCCCGACCCGCTGGGCGTCGCGGAGCAGCGGGCGCGCCGCCGGGTCGGCGGGGCCGATGAGGTCCATCCGGATGCCGTGCGGGACCAGCCGCCGGGCCAGCCCGATCAGCTCGTGCACGCCCCGGCCGGCCGACAGCCGGCCGATGTGGACCACCCTCCTGTCGCCGGGCGGGGGAGGGGCGGGCGACACGAGGGTGGCTTCGGGCACCACGTCGGGTGTGATCACGTGGCATCTGCGGGCCGCCCGGGCCAGCCTGGCGCCGGTGACGTCTTCCCGTACGTCCCAGACGACCGGCGGGCGGCGGAACGGCAGCGCGCGGAGCAGCCGGTGGTCGTGCACAACCAGCAGGTCGGCGTCGCGCGCGCCGCGCCGCAGAGCCTTGCGGGCCCGGCCGGAGCCTGGGTCGCGGGCCACGTCGACGGCGGTGAGCCGCGGGGCCGGGGTCACGTTGTAGTGGGTGAACGGCGCGACGTAGGTCACCTCGTGGCCCGCGTCGAGCAGCGCCCCGATCTGCCGATGCATGATCCGGGCGTCCTCGGGATGATGGACGACGGTGGCAACGCATACCCGCATGCGTCGATGCTCCGGGTTTGCCGGGTCAGCGGCGTGAATGCGGGGGGAACGGCCGCTTAACTTCTGGAGGGGCGGCGATAGAGCCAGGTCAGGCGCGGCTCAAGCATCCACTTGAAGACCGTCCGGGTCTCCGGCAGGCAGAGCACGATCGCCAGCGCGAAGCAGCTGGCGCTGATCGCGAGCGCCCCGAGCGGGCCGTGCAGCCAAGGCAGGTTGAGCCAGCCCTGCTCCTTGGCGATCATCACCGGGACGCCGTGGAGCAGGTAGCAGTAGAGCGTGCGGGTGCCGAGATCGGAGTACCACGTCTCGCCCCGGGGCACCAGCGCCAGGATCGAGAAGATGAGCGCCAGGGCGCAGATCAGCAGCGCGGTGCGCAGCCCCAGCCCCATGTACCAGGACAGGTCCATCTTCTCGTAGCTGTTCTTGTAGTAGAACGGCGCGAGCTTGGTCCGGGGCGCGACGTAGATGGCCACGGCGGCCGCGGAGAGGATGACGAACACCCCGCAGATCTTGATCCAGAGCCGGTCGAGCATCTGGAAGTGCTCCGGCTGCATGACCAGGCCGATCACGAAGAACGGCATCAGGCCGAAGAACCGGTCCATGCTGAAGTCGCCGGAGAGGTTGGAGAACCCGGCGAACAGGTAGATCGCGATCGACACCGGGACCGGGTACTTCATCCGCTTCCACACCGGCGTCGACAGCCGCCAGAACAGCAGCGCGATCAGGTACCAGTTGAGCCAGGCCGGGTCCATGATCGTCAGGCTCCACTTCTGCCCGAGGGAGAAGCGCAGCGCCGCGTAGCCGACCTCGACGATCACATACGGCACGAGGAACGTGTCGACGAGCTTGTTGGTCTTGGCGTTCGAGTTCCAGAAGTTCCTGGACAGGTAGCCGCTGATCAGCACGAACGCCGGCATGTGGAAGGTGTAGATGAAGACGTAGAGCGCCCGGTTGGAGTGGGCGTCGAGCGTCGGCACCAGCGAGTGACCCACGACGACGAGCGAGATGAGCACGAACTTGACGTTGTCGAGGTACGGGTCGCGCTTGCGCTTCGGCGGCTGCTCCGCCTTGGGCTCCGGCGCGGGCGTGGCCTGGCCTTGGCCGCGCCCGGCGAAGAGGTTCTCGCCGGGGAGCGGCCAGCGGGCTCCCGTGTTCGCTGGACCTGCGCTCTCTTCGCCGGGAGCCTGGACCGGTGGGGAGAACTTGGTGTCAGACACAGGGACGTCGCTCAGCTTCGCTCGGGGGCCGGGGAACACGACAGGCGGCAAGGCCGCGGGGGCGAGCCGCGTCGCAGACCCGCACCACCCTAGCCGGGCGGTGCGGGTCCTGTCTCACAGCGTGACTGTTACACAGGGAACTTGCAGGTGACCTACACGCACACGTTCTTCTGCTGGGAGGCGGTGATCGTGTGCTTCTCCACGTCCTCCGAGAGCTTCGTCACCTTGACACCCTTGAAGTCGGTGCCGATGACGAGCTGGAGCACCGGCCCCTTCTTGGCGCCGGCGTTCTTCTTCGCGGCGGTGGGGGCGGTCTCCGGCACGTAGGGCTCGGTGGTGGTGGGCTTGACCTTGCCCGCCTCCACGCCGGGAGCGGGGTTGAGCTTCTTGCCCAGGACGTCGCCGTGGTCGGAGCCGGTGGCGGCGCCCTTCGGGAAGCGGATCTCGGTGGCGCCCACCGGCTGGCCGTCGGCCTCGGCGTAGTTGCCGAGCCCGGTGACCTGGAAGCCCTCCTGGGCGAGCTGGTCGGCGACCTCGCGCGCCTTGCCCGGCTCGCCGGTGGCGTTGAGCACCTGGACCCGCACCTGCTGGGGCTTGACGGTGACCTTCGGCTTGTCGGCCGCCGCGCTCGCCTCCGGCTCGGGGAGCTCGGTGTCGTTGATGATGGAGTTGAACAGCTCGGCCGAGGCCTTCGGCTGCCAGACGACGCGGTTCTCGTCCTCGGGGTCGGGCTGCCAGGGAACCGTGGTGAGCTTGACGCCCTTGGCGGTGAGGTCCTTGGCGCTGGTGGCGATGTCGATCAGCTTCTGCGGGTCGTTGGCCAGGTCGGGGTCCATGGTGACCGACTGGGCCGCCGCCTTGATGAAGCCGGTGAGCTTGACCGGGTCGGTGAGCAGGTCGCTGCTGGTGGCCTTGGCGATGACCTTGCTGAGGAAGATCTGCTGGCGCTTGATGCGCTGGATGTCACTGCCGTCGCCGTAGTTGCGCAGCCGCACGTAGCCGAGCGCCTTCTCGCCGTCGAGCAGGCTCTTGCCGGGGGGCAGGGTCAGCTTGGCCTTCTTGTCGTCGACGCCGTTCTGGAGACAGATCTCGATGCCGCCGAGCGCGTCGACGATGTTCTTGAAGCCGCTGAAGTCGACCTCGACGAAGTGGTTGATGCGGATGCCGGTCAGCGTCTCCAGGGTCGACATCGTGCAGGCGATGCCGCCGTGGTTGTACGCGGCGTTGATCATGTCGCGGTGCGGCGGCATCTCCTGCTTGGTCGTCTCGTTCTTGCACTTGGGGATCTCCACCATCGAGTCGCGCGGGAAGCTGACGAGCCGCGCCTGGTCGCGGTTGGGGGAGATGTGCAGGAGGATGATGGTGTCGGTGCGTTTGCCGCCGCCGTCGGCCAGCCGGGCCGTCTCCGCTCCGTACTTGGCGTTGCCGTCGCCCGCCCGGGTGTCGGAGCCGACCAGCAGCACGTTGAGCGCGCCGGTGTCGCGGGGGCGGGGGGTGATGATGTCTTCCTTGAAGTCCTTCTTGTTGATCGCGCCGAAGGCGTCGCGGTAGGCGACGTAACCGGTCAGCGATCCCACGACCATGAGGGCGGTGGCCGCGACGCTGATCCAGGCCAGCACGCGCATCTTGCCCCCGCCGCCGCCGTCGTCGCGGCCCCGGTGGCCGCGCGGGGGGTCCTTCGGGGGAGGCGGCGCCGAGGCGGCGAGCCTGCGGGCCATCCTGCTGCCGGGCTGAGGCGGGGCGGACCTGCGGTCCTCTACGGACACGCCTCTGTAGTCACTCATGCGCCCCCTAGCCTCGTCGCTTCATCACACGCCGGCTCGGTCGTTCTGCGCCATGAGACTAGGTGACTCACGGCGGCGCCGCAGCAGGGACCGGAGGAATCTGCTAGGACCCAGGCGTGATGATTTGAGGGCAAATCATACTCAGACCTGGACATTTCGTGGGGTGTCATCCGCCAACTCTTCGCTGTTTCCGCAGGCCAGCGCCGCCGCCAAACAGGCGAGCGGCACCGCCGGTAGGACATACCGGTAGTCGAACTCGGCCGCGGCCGCCGGTGTGATCAACAGCACGGCGGCCACCGACCAGGGTAGAAGCCAAAGGGCAGGACCGGAACCCCTGCGTCGGCCGTACCGGAACCTCCGCCAGGCGGCGGCGACCGGCGGCACCAGCAGAATCACGAGCAGCACCGTGCCGGGCATGCGGGCCACATCCTGATATACGCGCATCCACCCGGCGTACGGTTCGACGATCCAGGTGCCGATCGGGCCCTGCTCGTAGCGCTCCGCGAACTCCACCCCCACCCGCGCCGGATAGCGGCCCGGCGGCCCCGGCCGGGTCTCGGGGAACTGGTAGTAGTCGTAGATCTCCTGGTCGGGGTAGACCGGCCGGCCCCAGACGAACGAACGGCCCAGCTCCGTCAGCAAGGCACCGGCGTAGTCGAGCGGCTGCGTCCGGATCGCCAGCAGCGCGAACCGCATCGCCAGGTCGTCGGTCTCCTTCGTGAACGTGATCCCCGGCAACTGCACGATCGGCGCGTCCTTCGCCCAGACGTACTCCTGCGACGGCGGGCGCTCCTCCGCCGGGCGCGGATCGCACAGCACCCGCAGGTCCGGCGGCGCCGCCATCCTGTCGCAGTCGGCGAACGACATCGTGCGCGCGTACAGGAACACCCCGTTGGCGCCGATGATGCCGACCCGCTGGTAGGTGGCGTAGAACCAGCCCCCGTACGCCAGAACCGGCACCAGCGCCGCCACCAGCATCACCCACGCCGGCTTGACCCGGCGGCGCAGCAGCAGCCACGCGGCCACCAGCACGATCAGCGGCAGCCCCACGGTCCTGGTCAGCGCGGCGGCGGCCAGCAGCAGCCCGATCGGCACCGCCCGGGGACGATCCGACAGCCCCAGCGCGACGGCGGCGACCACCAGGAACATGAAGAGCGTGTCGGAGACCAGCAGGTGCTCCAGATGAATCTGGTACGGCTCCAGCAGCACCGGGACGGCGGCCAGGGTCGCGATCCAGCGGCGGGTGCGCCGCACCGCCACCCCGTAGATCAGCGCCCCGGTCGCCAGGCCCAGCAGATGCTGCGCCGCCGCCACCGCCGCGAACGAGTGCAGCGGCTCCAGCAGCTTCATGAACATCGAGTAGCCCGCCGGGCGCACCAGGTCAGGCCGGGGGCGCAGGACCGTGACCACGTAGGTGTAGGTGTCGGGGAACCACAGCGCGGGGCGGTAGCCGAGCATCGTCACCACCCGCAGCGCGACGCCTAGCCCCAGGACCACCAGGAACCAGCCGTGCCGCGCGCCCCGATCTTTCACCACGCGGGTACGGTACCGGCCCTCGCCGCGAACGCGGATCTCGCCGTCCTGCCCGCCGTAGGAGGTTCCGCTCCAGAACCTCCAAGATCAAAATCTACAAGCTCTTTTGGGCAACCCCTCGGGCTGGGCGCCGTTAGCAAGCCTTCGGCCTGCCCGGCCCGCCGCAGCCCGGGGAAACCCGGTCCGGCAACCGCACCCGGGAAGCCTGCGGGTTTTTCAAGAGAGGTTTTGCGGACGATCTCGCTAGTGGGCGGCATGGCGGCGGGGTGAGGTTGGATACGCTCGCTCACCGATGAGGATCGCCTGGGACCCGACGCGGAGGCCGGCGGCGGGCCGGGTGCTCGCGGCGCTGTCGGTGCTGCCCGCGCTGGCCGTGGCGGGCTGGCTGCTGGCCGCGCTGCCGCTGCTCGGGCTGGGCGTCTACCGGCCGCTGGTGGCGGTGCCGCTGGGGCTGGCGGCGGCTGGGCTGCTGTGCTGGGCGGGGCTGCGCGGGCCGGTCAAGACGGTGGAGGCGACCGGGCGGCAGGTGGCGGCGGTGGTCGCGGTCGCGGCCGGGTCCGGCGTGTTCAACGCGATCATGCATGGGGAGCAGCTCGCCGTCCGGCGCGACCCGGCGACGTACGCGCAGTACGCGATCTGGCTGGCACGTGAGGGTTCGCTGCCGATCCCCACGCAGGTGGAGGCGTTCGGCGGCGCCGATCCGTGGCTGATCTTCAAGAGCGTCGGCTTCTACGCCTGGGACGGCGCGGTGGTGCCGCAGTTCATGCCGGGCGCCCCGCTGATCTACGCGCTGGGGGAGTGGCTGGGCGCGCTGTTCCTGACCCCGGCCGTGCTGGGGGCGCTGGCGGTGCTCACGCTGGCCGGGCTGGCGGCGCGGCTGGCCGGCGCGCGCTGGGCGCCGGTCGCGGCGCTGGCGTTCGCCTGCTGCATGCCGATCATCTACACCTCGCGGGCCACGTTCAGCGAGATCCCGTCGCTGCTGCTGCTGTTCGGCGGGCTGACGCTGGTGCACGACGCCCTGTACGGGCAGGGGCGCAGGCTCGGGGCGGCGCTGGGCGGGCTGACGCTCGGGCTGGCCGTGCTGGTGCGGGTGGACGCGCTGCGCGACGTGCTGCCGGTGCTGGCGTTCGCGGGCCTGCTCATCGCGATGGGCCGCCTGTCGCCGGGACGCCCGGGCAGGCTGGGGCCGCCGCTGCTGGCCGGGCTGGCCGCCGGGGTGGGGGTCGGGCTGGCCGGAGGTTACGGGCTGTCGCGGCCCTATCTCACGTACCTGTCGAGCTCGCTCCGCCCGCTGCTGCTGATCTGCGGCGTCGTCGTGGTGCTCACGCTCGCCATTACGGTGGCCGCGCCGCTGCTGGCGAGGCTCCGGCCGCCCCGATGGCTGCCGGTGGCCGGGGCGGCGCTGGTGGTGGTGACAGTGGCGGGGCTGGCCGCCCGGCCGTGGCTGCAGACCGTGCGGAGGATCCCCGACAACGTCGGCGACCAGCTCACCGCGACGTTCATCGAGCAGATCCAGAAGGCCAACGGCCTGCCCGTCGACGGCACCCGCCTGTACTTCGAGAAGACCCTGCACTGGGTGGCCTGGTACGTCGGCGTCCCGGTGCTGGTGCTCGCCACGCTGGCCGCCGCCGCGCTGACGCACCGGCTGCTGCGCGGCCGGAGCCTGCCGTGGCTGCTGCCGCTGGCGGTCGTCGGCTGGGCCACGATCACCGTGCTGCTCCGCCCGGCGATCACCCCCGACCACCCGTGGGCGGCGCGCCGGCTGGTGCCGGTGGTGCTCCCGGGCGTGATCCTGCTGGCGGTGTGGGGGGCGGAGCTGCTGCGCCGGTGGCGTCCCCGAGCGGGGGCGAGCAGGTGGCGGCGCTGGGCCGGGCCCGCCTGCGCGCTGCTGCTGATCGTGCCGCCCGCGGTGACGTCGATCGGCACCGCGTTCACGCCGGTCGGGCGGGGCGAGGCGGCCGCGGTGGCCGCGATGTGCGCGCGCATCCCGCCGGACGCCACGGTGCTCGTCGCCGAACGGGTCACCAGCGACCGGTTCACCCAGGTCGTCCGCGGCACCTGCGGCGTCCCGACGGCGGAGGTGAAGAGGCGCGTGGGCGACACGGCGTCGGAGTCCGACGTGCGGCGTCTCGCCGAGCGGGTGCGGGCCGCCGGGCGCACCCCGGTCGTGCTGGCCGCCGAAGAGGAGCAGGTGGCCCCGTACGGGACGCCCGTGCAGCTGATCGGGCTCGTCACCAGGCAGGACGAGCGGTCGCTGACCGAGCCGCCCGACGGCACCTGGTCGCTGCGGATCAACGTGTGGATGGCCCTGCCCTGACCGGGGATGTGCGCCCGGTCGCGGGCGGGGCAGAGTACTCTCGTCCCACGTGAGGACGCTCAAGGCCCCCGCAGCAAGGTGGATCCGCCGTGGATGAGGAAACCCCGTACGTCACCATCGTCCTGCCCTGTTACAACGAGCAGGACCATGTCATCGACGAGGTCGACCGCATCACCAAGGCGATGGACGCCAGCGGCTACACCTACGAGCTGGTCGCGGTCGACGACTGCTCGACCGACGAGACGCTGGCCAGGCTGAAGGAGGCCGCGCCGCTCTACCCCCACTTGCGGATCCGGGCCTTCCACCGCAACGGCGGCTCCGGCACCGTGCGCCGGATCGGCACGCAGGAGGCCAGGGGCGAGATCGTCGTCTGGACCGACGCCGACATGACCTACCCCAACGAGCGCATCCCCGAGCTGGTGCGGATCCTCGACAAGGACCCGACGATCGACCAGGTCGTGGGGGCGCGCACGAGCGAGGAGGGTTCCCACAAGCTGCTGCGGGTGCCCGCCAAGTGGGTCATCCGCAAGATCGCCGAGTGGCTGGCCGGGCAGCGGATCCCCGACCTGAACTCGGGCCTGCGGGCCTTCCGCAAGTCGGTGGCCAGGCCCTACCTGCGGCTGCTGCCGCCCGGGTTCTCCTGTGTCACCACGATCACGCTGTCGTTCCTGTCGAACCAGCACGACATCCACTACCTGCCGATCGACTACGCCAAGCGGGCCGGCAAGTCGAAGTTCGGCTTCGTCTCCGACGCCTACCGCTACATCCTCCAGGTGCTGCGGATGATCATGTACTTCAACCCGCTCAAGGTGCTCATGCCGCCCGCGCTCTGGCTGGTCGGCATCGGGTTCCTGAAGGGCGTGTGGGACATGATCCAGCACCCGTTCTACTTCCCCGCCAACACCGTCATGATCTTCCTGTCCGGGTTGCTGATCGGGTCGGTGGCGCTGCTGGCCGACCTGATCGTGCGGTCGCGGGGCGAGTGAGCGTGCGGATCGCCATCGTCGGCCCCACCTACCCCTACAAGGGCGGCGGGGCGCAGCACACCACCGAGCTGGCGCACCGGCTGGCCGGGCTCGGCCACGACGTGGTGATCGAGTCCTGGCGGGCGCAGTACCCGTCGTTCCTCTACCCGGGGCAGCAGACCATCGACGCGCCGGAAGGCGTCCCGTACTCCAAGGTGCTGCGCGAGCTCGACTGGCGCCGCCCCGACGGGTGGCTGGCGGCCGGTCGGCGGCTGCGCGCCGCCGACCTGGTGGTGCTGGCCGTGCTCAGCCCGGTGCAGGTGCCGCCCTACCTCGCCGTCCTGGCGGGGCTGCGCGACAGGGCCCGTACGGTCGCGCTCTGCCACAACGTGCTGCCCCACGAGCGCAAGCCGTACGACCGGCCGCTGATGAAGGCGCTGCTGCGGCGGGCCGGGGTGGTGCTCACCCATTCGGAGCAGCAGGCCGGGCTGGCCCGCGAGCTGACCACCAGGCCGGTCCGGGTGGCCGCGCTGCCGCCGCATCTGCCGTCCTCCAACGCCGTCCGGCCGGGCGGGGTGCACCGGCGGCTGCTGTTCTTCGGGATCGTGCGCCCGTACAAGGGTCTTGACCTGCTGCTGCGGGCGCTGCCCGCGGGGGTGTCGCTGACGGTGGCCGGCGAGTTCTGGGGCGGGCTGGACGAGACCAGGGCGCTGATCGATGAGCTCGGCATCGCCGGCCGGGTCGACCTGCGGCCCGGATACGTCGCCGCGGAGGACGTGCCGGGGCTGTTCGCCGAGGCCGACGCGCTCGTGCTGCCCTACCGCAGCGCCACCGCCAGCCAGAACGTGTGGCTCGCGCACGAGCACGGCGTGCCGGTGATCGCCACCCGGGTGGGGGCGCTCGCCGACCACGTCACCGACGGCGTCGACGGGCTGCTGGTCGAGCCGGGCAGCGTGGAGGCGCTGCGCGGCGCGATCGAGCGGTTCTACGCGTCCGGCGAGCCCGAGAGGTTGCGGTCGGGCGTCAAGGCGGTCGACCCCGAGCCGTTCTGGGCCTCGTACACCGCCACCTTGCTCGGCTGACGGCCCAGCAGGAACGCCAGCCCCGCCGCGGTCACGTCGGCGAGCGTGAACGCCAGCCTCGACACCACCGCCACCGCCAGCGCCGCGCCGGTGCCGATGATCGGATGGAGCACCAGCACCAGCGCGCCCTCCCGGACGCCCACCCCGGCCGGCACCAGGAACGCCAGCAGCCCGGTCGACCAGGCGAACGCGTAGGCGCCGGTGGCGACCACGTACAGGTCCCAGCGGCCCGCCAGCATCCACGTGTGGAGCCCGTACACCAGCCAGCCGAGCACCGTCCACGCCAGCGCGGCCAGCACCCGGCGGCCGGGCAGCACCGTGTCGAGCGTCTCGCGGCGGGCCAGCCGCAGCGCCACGTTGAGCCCCCAGGTGAGCACCTTCGGATGCATGCAGACGGCGATCACCGGCAGCAGGAGCAGCAGGTACCACGACTGCCGCACCGCCTCCTGGGTGGCCAGCGTGGCGGCGGCGATCGCGATGCCCACGCCCAGGTTGATCACCAGCGCCAGCGAGATGCAGGCGAAGGTGCGGCGCGGCGGGCTGCCGTGGTCGCGGCCCAGGTCCATCATCGCGGCGTAGGCCCAGATGGCGCCCGGGATGTACTTGCCGAGCTGGCCCACGAACATGATCCGGCCCGCCACCCGGACCGGCAGCGGCGAGCCCAGCCCGGCCAGCACCTGCCGCCAGGCGAGCAGCATGCAGAACTGGCCCAGCAGCACCGCGCCGAACGCCCCGGCGACCGCCCACGGCGAGATCCGGGCGACGGCCGCCGCCGTCTCGTCCCAGTTGGCGGCCAGGCCGTAACCCAGGAACCCGAGCGCGACCAGCGCCAGGACGACGCGCAGCAGGCGGCGGAACATCCCGACAGGCTACCGCGCGGGTGAAGCCTCACCGCATGAAGTACACCGCCACGAGCGTGAGCATCAGCACCGCCGCCAGCACCGCGAAGGTGATCTTCACGGCGCTGTACGGGCGCTCGCCCTGCACCACGCCGTCCACCCCGTTGATCAGCACCTGGTACGGCTTGCCCCCGTACAGGTAGGCGCCGACCCAGACCGGCAGCATCACCAGCTTGAACGTGACGTCCGCGTACCGGGTGTCGACGTGGTGCACGCGCTGCTCGTCGCCGCCGATGTCGCGCCTGCAGTCGTCCTCGATCACCTCGGCCATCTTGGCCTTCGCCTGCTCCAGGCCGGTCTCGGGGCCGGCGTCGTAGCGGAGGCTGTGGTGACCGGCCACGTAGGCGGGCGTGAACGCCACCGCGCGCTCCAGCGGCCACGGCGCCAGCGCCTCCAGCCGGGCGGCCGGCACGTGCTCAGTGGCCGGGACCAGCACGTCGTCGAACCACCGGGACACCGACCCGCTGGCCGAGTACCAGCGGGTCTTGCGCACCCGGCGGGTCTTGGTCTCGCCGTTCTCGACGTAGGTCTCGGTCTCGTAGTAGTACTCGCCGCGCTGGCCGGTGTAGCGGGAGTACGTGCTGGCGTCGAACGTCCAGTGCGGCAGGTAGGTGCTCTTCATGGACTCCGCCTCGGTGACCTTCTTGAGGCGGTTCGGGGCGAACCAGCGGGACTTCGTCCAGGTCTGGAGCGCGTCGCGGGCGGCCGACTTGTCCAGCGCGAACGGCACCACCGCCTCCGGCGCGATCTCGTCGCCGGTGCTGCCCGCCACCAGGGCGGTGCCGCAGAACTGGCAGTCCTTGGAGATCGCGTCGCTCTCGGTGCGGGCGCCGCAGCCGGGGCAGGTGAACTGGTTCGGCGCCAGGGACTGGACGCGGGGCTTGGCCAGGAACGCGTCGTAGGAGTGCTCCTGGACCTGCCGGGTGGGTGCGGCGACCTGCTGTTCGAAGCCGCAGTACGGGCAGCGCAGCACGGCGGTGCCCGGTGCGTACTGGACGCTCGCGCCGCAGCCCCCGCAGGGGTGGGTGGTGGGAGTGGGAGAGGTCATCGCCGATCTTCCGGGTCGCTCGTGACGGGCGGGGTCAGGACGGGGGAAGCGGCGGCGGGGTGCTGCGCAGCAGCGCGGCCAGCTCGGGGACGTCGCGGGCGGGCGCCCACTGGGCCATGCCCGCCCGCCAGACCAGCGCGTCCGGGGTGAGCCCGGCGGCGGCCAGCCCCGCCTCGTCGAACGGGCCGCGGCGCTCGCCGCCGACGCCGAGGAACCACTGGTGCTGCTGGGGGAGGGGCGGCGGCTGCTGCTGCGGGGCGGGCTGCTGCATGGGCTGCTGGCTCATGGCGGCGGCCATCTGCTGCCCGGCGGCGATGCCCATGCCGAGCCCCATGCCGTCGCCCGCGCCGCCCGCGTTCTCCAGCGCGTTCGCCGCCTGGAACCGCGTGTACTGGCCCATGTCGCCGACGATGCCCATCTGGGCGCGCTTGTCGAGCGCCTGCTCCACTTCCGGCGGGAACGAGATGTTCTCGATGGAGAAGTTCGTGATCTCCAGCCCGACCAGCGACAGGTCGGCGGAGAGGATGTCGGCCAGCCGCTGCCCCATCGCGTACTGGTCGGCGGCCATGTCGAGCACCGGCACCTGCGCCGCGCCGAGCGCGCCGGCCAGCCGGCCCACGATCATCTGCCGCAGGTAGCCCTCGACCTCCTCGGTGCGGAACTGCTGGTCGGTGCCCGCCAGCTCGCGCAGCAGCCCGGTCGGCTCGGTCACCCGGATCGAGTACGAGCCGAACGCGCGCAGCCGCACCGGCCCGAACTCCGGGTCACGCACCATGACCGGGTTCTGCGTGCCCCACTTGAAGTCGGTGAACTGCCGGGTGCTGACGAAGTACACCTCGGCCTTGAACGGCGAGTCGAAGCCGTACTTCCAGCCCTTGAGCGTCGACAGGATCGGCATGTTCCGGGTCTGCAGGGTGAACGTGCCGGGCGGGAACGCGTCCGCGATCTGCCCCTCGTTGACGAAGACCGCCACCTGGGACTCGCGGACGATCAGTTTCGCGCCCATCTTGATCTCGTTGTCGTGCCGGGGGAAGCGCCACACGATGGTGTCGCGGCTGTCGTCGAGCCACTCGATGATGTCGACGAACTCGCCACGGATCATGTTGAGGAAAGCCATAGAGCACCCGCTTACTGGTGGTTCGCAATGGCGGGCACGGTACCAAAGGCGGGTTGACGGCTGGTTGCAGCGGTCGCGGGTACTGTTGGGCGGCGTGGGAAAGCAACGGGTCGCGCAGCTGGCCTACTCGGAGCTCCAGTCCGCGATGCTGGACGAGGAGAAACGCCGCCGCAAGGCCGCGAAGATCATCGCGGTGCTGGAACACTTCCACGGGCCGCTCGGCGGGCTGACCGTCGCCGACATCGGCTGCTCCGCCGGGTTCATTGCCGACGAACTGGCCGCGGCCGGGGCCAAGCGCACCCTCGGCATCGACATCGACGTGCCGGGGCTGCGCCGGGCGGCCGACCGGTTCGGCGAGCGGGTGGCGTTCGTCTGCGGCGACGGCACCGCGCTGCCGTTCCCCGACGGGTCGATCGACGTGCTGGTGTTCAACCACATCTACGAGCACGTGGTCGACCCCGACGCGGTGGTCGCCGAGATGCGCCGGGTGCTCTCCGACGACGGCGTGCTCTACCTGGGGCTGGGCAACCGGCTGGGCGTGATGGAGCCGCACTACAAGCTGCCGTTTCTCTCCTACCTGCCGCCCGCGCTGGCCGACCGGTACGTGCGCGCGACCGGGCGGGCCGACCACTACTACGAGCGCTTCCGCACCCGGCGCGGGCTGCGCCGGATGCTCCGGGCCTTCCACCTGTGGGACTACACGCTCCCCGTCCTCGCGACGCCGGAGCGGTTCGCGGGCGGCGAGCTGTTCCCCGGCGTCCTGGGCCGCGTGGCCCGCGCCCTTCTGGCCCGCACGCCTCGCGCGGTGCTCCGGCTGCTGCTTCCCCTCGTTCCCACGTACCTCTGGGTGGCGACGAAGACGCCGCGCGCGCCCGCAGGGCCCACGCTCCCGCAGCCCCCGGAGAGGGTCCGGCCGCTGTGACACCCCCCGACGACGGCCCGGGCCCGCCGGCGGTTCCGGAGCCGGGTGTCGGACGGCCCCAGGAAGCGGGGACCGGCGGGCGCGCCGCGAGGCGTGGGTGGCGCAAGGCCGTGCGGGGCGGGTTCCTCGCCGTGGCGCTGGGGTTCGGCGCGTGGGCGGTGGCGTCGCGGTGGGACGAGGTCGCCGCCGGGTTCCGGGAGCTGACCCCCGCCATGGTGGCCGCGTCGCTCGCCGCCGTGGTGGGGGCGCTGCTGGGCGCCATGCTGACGTGGCGGACGCTGCTGGCGGACCTGGGGTCGCGGCTGCCGGTACGGAGCGCCGCCCGGGTCTTCTTCGTGGGCCAGCTCGGCAAGTACATCCCCGGCACCGTCTGGCCGCTGATCGCGCAGATGGAGATGGGCCGCGACCTGGGGGTGCCGCGGGCCAGAAGCGCGGCGGCGTTCTTCCTGATGATGCCGGTCCAGCTCGCCACCGGGCTGCTGGTGGCCTTCGGGACGCTGGGGTGGGACCGGTTCGGGTGGCTGCTGCTCCTGGTGCCGGTGCTGCTCGTGCTGCTGGAGCCCAGAGTGGTCAACGCGGTGATCGGCTACGGGCTGCGCCGGTTGAAACGGCCGCCGCTGGAAAGGCCGCTCACCCGTAAGGGGATGCTCGCCGCGCTCGGGTGGGCGCTGGTGGGCTGGGTCTGGTACGGGGTGCACCTGTACTTCGTCGCCCCGCAGGGCGGGCTGGTCTTCGCGATCGGGGCGTTCGCGCTGTCGTGGTGCCTGGGGATCATGACGTTCGTGGTGCCCGCCGGAGCCGGGGTCAGGGAGGTGGCGATGGTCGCGGTGCTGGCGCCGGTGATGGAGAGCGGCCCGGCCATCGCGGTCGCGCTCAGCTCCCGGGTGGTGATCATTCTGGGCGATCTGCTCTGCGCCGGTGCGGCGGGATTGTCGGCGCGGCGGCGCTCTGTGTGATTCAGCGCACAATTCCGGGGACCCTGGTCATAAGGTGGAAAGCAGAGCCCCACGTTGATCTTGAGGGGAGAAGATCACGTATGCCTCGAGTGCTCGTCGACGCCGCGGCGGTCCCCGCCGACCGCGGCGCTCTGATCAGGTACGTCGACGGATTAGTCGCCGCCCTCGACCGGGCGGGCGCCGACCTGGCGGTGGTCTGCCAGCGCGCCGACGCCGCCCGCTACCGGAGCCTGGCACCGTCGGCCCGGATCATCCCCGGTCCCGTCTCCATCACCAACCGCGCGGCCCGGCTCGCCTGGGAACAGACCGGCCTGCCGCTGCTGGCCCGCCAAGCAGGGGCCGACCTGATCCACGCCCCCTACTACTCGATCCCGCTCCGCTCCGGCCTGCCGACCGTGGTGACCGTGCACGACGTCACCTGGTTCACCGAGCCCGAGCAGCACAGCCCCGTCAAAGCGTCCTTCTTCCGCTCCGCCACCCGCACCGCCGTGCGCCACGCCAACCGGGTCATCGTGCCGTCCAAGGCGACCAGGGACGAGCTGGTGCGCGTCCTGGACGCCGACCCCACCCGGATCGACGTCGCCTACCACGGCGTCGACCAGAGCCAGTTCCACCCGCCCTCCGAAGAGGAGACCCGCCGGGCGGCCACCCGGTGCGGGCTGCACGACCGGCCCTACGTGGCGTTCCTCGGCGCGCTGGAGCCGCGCAAGAACGTGCCCAACCTGATCCGCGGCTTCGCCCGCGCCGTCAGAGACCTGGACAAGCCGCCCGCGCTGGTGCTCGGCGGCGGCATGCACGAAGACGACGTCGACGCCGCCTGCCGCGAGGTGGAGGCCACCGTCAAAGTGGTGCGGACCGGGTTCCTGCGCGCGCCCGACCTGGCCGGGTTCCTCGGCGGCGCGCTCGTGGTGGCGTTCCCGTCGCGGGGCGAGGGGTTCGGGCTGCCCGTGCTGGAGGCGATGGCCTGCGGCGCCCCCGTGCTCACCACCCACCGCACCTCGCTGCCCGAGGTCGGCGGCGACGCCGTCGCCTACACCGAGCCCGACGCCGGCAGCATCGCCCGCGCGCTCGCCGACCTGCTGGCCTCGCCCGGCCGCAGGCGGCGGCTCGGCGAGGCGGGGCTGGCCAGAGCCCGCGAATTCACCTGGGACGCCTCAGCCGAGGCGCATCTCAGCTCCTACCAGCGCACGATCGAATAGTTCGGTAGCCTGCCGGAACATGGACAGCTCTTTGCCGGACCTCGAGGCGATCCTCCTGGTCGGAGGGCGTGGCACGCGCCTGCGGCCGCTGACGCTCGGCACGCCGAAGCCGCTGCTGCCGACCGCTGGAGTGCCCTTCCTGGCCCACCAGCTCGCGCGTGCCCGCGCCTTCGGGGTGCGCCGCATCGTCTTCGCGACCTCGTACAAGGCGGCGATGTTCGAGCCGGTGTTCGGCGACGGGGCGGCGCTGGGGCTCTCGATCGAATACATGACCGAGGAGACGCCGCTCGGCACCGGCGGGGCGATCCGCAACGCCGCCGAAGCCCTCAACTCCGGGCCGTCCGACCCGGTGCTGGTGCTCAACGGCGACATCCTCTCCGGCCACGACATCGGCGAGCAGGTCCGCCTCCACCTCGCGCGGCGCGCCGATGTAACGCTCCACCTGACCGAGGTGGAGGACCCGGCCCGGTTCGGCTGCGTGCCCACCGACGACGAGGGGCGGGTCACCGCGTTCCTGGAGAAGACGCCGAACCCGGTCACCAACCGGATCAACGCCGGCTGCTACGTGTTCACCCGCTCCGTCATCGACCGGATCCCGCGCGACGAGGTCGTCTCGGTGGAACGCGAGACGTTCCCGGGGCTGATCGAGTCGGGGCGGCCCGTGCTCGGGTACGCCACCCGCACCTACTGGCTCGACGTCGGCACACCCGCCGCCTTCGTGCAGGGCTCGCGTGACCTGGTGCTCGGCCGGCTGGAGTCGCCGGCGCTGCCCGGGCCCACCGGCGAGTATCTGGCGCTGCCGGGGTCGTCGGTGTCGCCGGAGGCCAAGGCGCAGGGCGGCACGTCCGTGTGCGCCGGTGCGGTGATCGGGGCGGGCGCCACCGTGACCGGCTCGGTGCTGTGCGAGGACGCCGTGGTCGAACCCGGCGCGGTGGTCACCGACTCGGTCGTGGGCCGAGGCGCACGGGTACGCACGGGCGCGGTGGTCAACGACTCGGTCATCGGCGACGGCGCGGTCGTGGGGCCGGGCAACGAACTCTGCGACGGCGTACGCGTCTGGCCGGGCATCGAACTCCCGGAACGTGCCATCCGCCACTCCAGCGACGAGTAACCGGGTCGCGGTTTTTGGTACGCGCCGCACCCCTCCAGCGTCACCTCGTACGGCGCGCGTCCTGTCGGGCGCGCCTCGTACGCGGCCGTGGCCCCTGGCGCCACCCCACACCTTCAGCGTCACCCCCGTATGGCGCGCGTCCTCTCCGGTGCGCGCCGTACGCGGCCATGTCCCTTCAGGCCCCACCCCCTACCCTTCAGCGTCACCCCGTACGGCGCGCGTGTCCCCTCCGGTGCGGCCACCTCGGTAGATGGAGGGCGGCGCGATGGGTTGCGGGATGGAGGCTGGGGAGCGCGCGGCGCGGTGGGTTGCGGGGATGGGGGCTGGGGAGCGTGCCGCGCGGTGGGGCTGTGGGGATGGAGTCTGGGGAGCGTGCCGCGCGGTGGGCTGTGGGGATGGGGGTTGGGGAGCCGGGCGGCGCGGTGAGCTGCGGGGACGGGGCACACTGGACGGGTGAGGCAGCGTACCTGGGTCCCCGACGGGCCGCTCGACGTGAGCCTGGCGCTGGCGCCGCACAAGCGGGGCGGCGGCGACCCGGCGTGGCGGCAGACGCCTGACGGTGCGATCTGGCGCACCTGCCGTACTCCGGAGGGGCCCGCCACGATGCGGGTGTCGGTGGCGGGCGGGCGGGTGCGGGGGGACGCGTGGGGGCCGGGGGCCGAGTGGATGCTCGACGGGCTGCCCGCGCTGCTCGGCGCTGAGGACGACACGTCCGGGTTCGAGGCCAGGCACGACATTCTGCGCGAGGCCGTGCGGAGGCACGCCGGGCTGCGGATCGGCAGGACGGGCCGGGTCATGGAGGCCCTGGTCCCCGCCGTACTCGAGCAGAAGGTCGTGGGCCGGGAGGCGTGGCGGGCGTGGCGGTGGTTGCTGGCCCGCTATGGCGAGCCCGCGCCGGGCCCGGCGCCCGAGGGCATGCGGGTGGTGCCGGAGCCGTCGGTGTGGCGTCAGATCCCGGCCTGGCACTGGCACCGGTCGGGCGCGGAGACGGTCCGCGCCAAGACGATCGCGACCGCCGCCTGGCACGCGGCCAAGCTGGAGGCGGCGGCCACGAGTGAGGAGCTGGACCGGCTGCTGCGGGCGCTGCCGGGGATCGGGGTGTGGACGTCGGCCGAGGTGCGTCAGCGGGTCTTCGGCGATCCGGACGCGATCAGTGTCGGCGACTACCACCTGGCCACGATCGTGGGTTACGCGCTGACGGGGGAGAAGACCGACGACCCGGGCATGCTCCGCCTGCTGGAGCCGTACCGGGGGCATCGTCACCGGGCGAGCCTGTTCCTCACGCTCACCGGCCGCCGCCCGCCGGCCAGGGGTCCCCGGATGGCGGTCAGGGACTACCGGTCGTTCTGAGTCGGCGCCCGTTCCGCGAAGACGTTCTAGGCTCGGCGTCCGTTTCGCGAAGCGGGGGCCGGCGGTCGTTCTGAGCCGGCGTCCGTTGCGCGAAGCGGGGGCTGCTGAGAACCGCTTGACCGCACCTGGCGTCCGCTTTGCGAAGTTCCCCTGAGTAGGGTCTGCCTATGACCGTTGTCAGTGAGTCCGCCTTCCGCCGAGCTCTCGCCCGCGCCCGTGACGGCAAGGCGCTCGACCTCACCGAAGCCACCGTGCTCCTGCACGCGCGCGGCGAACAACTGGACGCCCTCCTCGGGCACGCCTCCCGGGTACGGGACGCGGGACTGGAGGCCGTCGGCCGCTCCGGGATCATCACCTACAGCCGGAAGGTGTTCATCCCGCTGACCCGGTTGTGCCGGGACCGCTGCGGCTACTGCACGTTCGCCACCGCCCCGAACAAGCTGCCCGCGGCGTTCCTGTCCCCGGACGAGGTGCTGGAGATCGCCCGCCAGGGCGCCGCGATGGGGTGCAAGGAGGCGCTGTTCACGCTCGGCGACCGGCCGGAGGACCGCTGGCGCCAGGCCCGGGAGTGGCTCGACGCGCACGGCTACGACGACACGCTCTCGTACGTGCGCGCGATGGCGATCAGGGTGCTGGAGGAGACCGGGCTGCTGCCGCACCTCAACCCGGGGGTGCTGACCTGGCG
Source organism: Nonomuraea sp. NPDC049649 (assembly GCF_040675175.1). Taxonomy (NCBI): domain Bacteria; kingdom Bacillati; phylum Actinomycetota; class Actinomycetes; order Streptosporangiales; family Streptosporangiaceae; genus Nonomuraea; species Nonomuraea sp. NPDC049649. The sequence continues at coordinate 185,560 of NZ_JBFAOH010000006.1, read as the reverse complement.
TGACCTGCAGCGGCTCAAGCCGGTGGCCCCGTCGATGGGCATGATGCTGGAGACCACGTCGCGCCGCCTGTTCGAGGAGAAGGGCCAGCCCCACTACGGGTCGCCGGACAAGGACCCGGCGGTGCGGCTGCGGGTGCTGGAGGACGCGGGGCGCAGCAACGTGCCGTTCACCACGGGCATCCTCATCGGCATCGGCGAGACGGTCGAGGACCGGGCCGAGTCGATCTTCGCGATCCGGCGGGTGGCCCGCGAGTACGGCGGCATCCAGGAAGTGATCGTGCAGAACTTCCGCGCCAAGCCCGACACGGCGATGCGCGGCCTGCCGGACGCCGACCTGGAGGAGCTGGCCGCGACCATCGCCGTGACGCGGCTCGTGCTGGGGCCGAAGGCGCGCGTCCAGGCGCCGCCGAACCTGGTCGGCGACGAGCACGCGCTGATGATCCGGGCCGGGATCGACGACTGGGGCGGCGTGTCGCCGCTGACCCCGGACCACGTGAACCCCGAGCTGCCGTGGCCGCAGATCGAGGCGCTGGCGGACCGTACCGCAGAGTCGGGGTTCCGGCTCAGGGAGCGGCTGACGATCTACCCCGAGTACGTCCGGGCGGGCGAGCCGTGGCTGGACCCGCGGGTGGCCGCGCACGTGGCCGCGCTGGCGGACCCGGAGACCGGGCTGGCCAGGGAGGGCGCGATCCCGGAGGGCCGCCCCTGGCAGGAGCCGGACGGCGGCTTCGCCCCGGGCGGGCGGGTGGACCTGCACGTCGAGGTGGACACCACGGGCCGCACCGGCGACCGGCGCGACGACTTCGACCACGTGTACGGCGACTGGGACGCGCTGCGCGACCGGCTCCCCACGGCGGGGAACACCGCCGGGACGCCCGCCGAGATCCGTCAGGCGCTGAACAAGGCCGCGAGCGACCCGGCCGGGCTCAGCGACGAGGAGGCGGTGGCGCTGCTGTCCGCCGACGGCGAGGCGCTGGACGAGCTGGCCGCCATCGCCGACGCGCTGCGCCGCGAGGCCGCGGGCGACGACGTGACGTACGTGGTCAACCGGAACATCAACTTCACCAACGTCTGCTACACCGGCTGCCGGTTCTGCGCCTTCGCCCAGCGGCGGACCGACGCCGACGCGTACACGCTGAGCCTGGAGCAGGTGGCCGACCGGGCGGAGGAGGCCTGGCAGGCGGGCGCGACCGAGGTGTGCATGCAGGGCGGCATCCACCCCGACCTGCCCGGCACCGCCTACTTCGACATCGCCAGGGCGGTCAAGGAGCGCACGCCGGACATGCACGTGCACGCGTTCTCGCCGATGGAGGTCATCAACGGCGCCAGCCGGGCGGACCTGTCGATCGAGGAGTGGCTGCACGGCGCCCGCGAGGCCGGGGTCGACTCGCTGCCCGGGACGGCCGCCGAGATCCTCGACGACGACGTCCGCTGGGTGCTCACCAAGGGCAAGCTGCCCGCCGCCGAGTGGATCGACGTCATCACCACCGCCCACCGGGTGGGCATCCCGACCACGGCCACGATGATGTACGGGCACGTGGACAACCACCTGCACTGGGTGCGGCACATCAAGCTGATCAGGCGGCTGCAGGAGGAGACGGGCGGCTTCTCCGAGTTCGTGCTGCTGCCGTTCGTGCACACCAGCGCGCCCATCTATCTGGCGGGCGTGGCCCGGCCCGGCCCCACCGCGCAGGAGAACCGCGCCGTGCACGCGCTGGCCCGGATCCTGCTGCACGGCGCGATCCGCAACATCCAGTGCTCCTGGGTCAAGCTCCAGGACGAGCTGTGCCGCCAGGTGCTCCAGGGCGGAGTGAACGACCTGGGCGGCACGCTCATGGAGGAGACGATCAGCCGGATGGCCGGCTCCGAGAACGGCTCGTACAAGACGATCAGCGAGCTGCGCGCGATGGTGGAGCCGACCGGGCGGCCGGTGCGGCAGCGCACCACCGAGTACGGGACGCCGAGCGAGGAGCGGCTGGCCGCGTCGGCGGCCAGCGACGGCGTGTGCCAGAGCGTGCGCAGGCTGCTGCCCACCCTCGATATAACCAGTTCTAGTTAGACTTGCGGGCGTCCTGAGAGGCACTGGGAGAATCGGCACCCCCTTCGGAGAGAGGTTCACCGTGCGTTTGGGCCGACACCGGGCCGCGCTGTCTCCCCAGCAGAGACGGAGCAGGGCGCTCCGGCGAGGCATGCTGGCCGGCGGCACCGTGGTCGCCGTGGTCGTGGCGTCGGTCGTCGTCTTCTTCGGCGGCGGTCCGGCGCTGTGCGCGACCCGGGAGCCTGTTCTGGTCAGCGTGGCGGCGGCGGTGGACGTCGCCCCCGCCGTCATGGAGGCGGCCGGGCGGTTCAACGAGACCAAGACCACGGCCGGCGGCCGGTGCGTGCTCGTCCAGGTGACCGAGCAGCCCCCGGCCACGGTGTTACGGACGCTCATCGGCGACAAGGTGGGCGTGCTGCGCGAACGGCCGGACGGCTGGGTGGCCGACTCGTCCGCCTGGATCCGGCTGGCGCGCAACCAGGGCGCCGAGGCGCTGCCGGGCGGAGAGACGGTGGTGGCCACCTCGCCGCTGGTGTTCGCCACCCGGTCGTCGCTGGCCGAGCGGTTCGCCATCGGCAAGACGGAGATGAACTGGCGGATGGTGTTCCCGGCCACCGCCCGCGGCCGGCTCGCGCCGACCGAGAACGAGCCCGACATCGTCCGCGTGCCCGACCCGTCGCTGGCGGGCGCCGGCATCGCCACCGTCGCCGCCGCCCGCGATGTGGTCGGTACGGGACCGGACGCGGACAAGGCGCTGACCGCGTTCGTCCGCTGGGCGCAGGCCGGGTCGGCGCCCGACTACCGGAGCATGCTGGCCGCGGTGGACGACCGCACGTTCTGGCAGCGGCCGGTGGTGATCGTGCCCGAGCAGTCGGTCTGGAGCCACAACCGCGTCCCGTCCGACGACCCCGTCGTCGCGCTGCATCCGCGTGAGGGCACGATCTCGCTCGACTACCCGTACGTGGTGACCGCCACCGACCCGAAGGTGGCCGCCGCGTCCAAGGCGTTCGCCGACTGGCTGGGCGGCGCCGAGGCCCAGGAGATCGTCCGCAGGAGCGGGTTCCGGTCGGGCGACGGCGCGCTCGGCCCGATCTCGCCCGGCCCGGAGATCCCGCAGGCGGCGCCCAAGGTGCGGCCCTCGGTGTCGCCGGAGGACATCGACGAGGCCCTGCTGGCCTGGAGCAGGCTCGCCCCGCCTACTAACATCCTGGTGCTGACCGACACCTCAAAGCACATGGCCGGGAAGCTCAACGGCACCACCAAGGTCGAGGTCGCGCTGGAGGCGGCCCGGATCGGGCTGCAGCTCTTCCCCGACTCCACGCACATGGGGCTGTGGGAGTTCGCGCACCGGCTGGGCGGCATCCACGGCTACCGCGAGCGGGTCGGCATCGGGCCGGTCGACGAGCCGGAGTCGGGCCAGGTGGTCCGGCGCGGCGAGCTGAACCGGCTCACCACCACGATCAAGGCCGACCCGCGCCGCGACAGCTCCCTCAACGACGCGATCCTCAGCGGGTTCCGCGAGGTCCGCGACGAGTACCGCGAGGACATGAACAACGTCCTCCTGGTGATCACCGCCGGGAAGGACGACGGCCGCGGCATCACGCTGCAGGGCCTGCTGCAGCGGCTGCGCGCCGAGTGGAAGCCGGACCAGCCCGTGCAGATCATCGTCATCGCCTTCGGCGACAAGGTGGACCGCGACGGCCTGGCCGCCGTCGCCGCGGCCACCAACGGGTCCCTGCACGTGGCCCGGGAGCCGGGCGAGATCATCGACGTGTTCCTCGCCGCCCTGGCGCGGCGGCTGTGCCACCCCACCTGCAAGCCGACGACATGAGGAAGGGGGCGCCCGGTGCGGGCGCCCCCTTTTTCTTGTTACGTCAGATGCGCTGCCAGAGGGCGGGGACGATCGGCGGCTCCCAGCCGGTGAGCGCGGTGTGCGCCTGGATGCAGCGGTAGGTGGCGCCGCCGTAGGTCACGGTGGAGCCGACCGCGTAGTGGGTGCCGGCCTTCCAGGTGCCGCCCGGGGCCGGGTTGGTGGGCGTCGGGCTCGGGTTGGTGGGCGTGGGGGTCGGAGTGGGGGTGGGGGTCGGGGTCGGAGTGGGGTTCGGGTTGCCGCTGCCGCCGCCGATCTGGAGGTCGAGGCAGGCGTAGAAGGCCATGGGCGTGTCGGCGATGTTCCAGATGGCCAGGACCTTCTGCTTGCCGCTGTAGCCCGCGAAGTTCACGGTGTGGTGGACCGTGGAGCCGGGCCGTCGGCCTCCGTCGTTGAAGACGGCGACGCGGTCGCTGCCGATGTAGTACTCCCAGGTGCTGGTGGCGTGGCTGGCGGTGAGCGTCCAGGTGAAGTCGACGGTGCTGCCGACCGAGGTGACCGGCCAGTTCTTGCTCTCGTCGCTGAGCTGGGCGAACCGGGGCACGCCGCCGTGGCAGTTGCGCTGGCCCTTGGGGCCCTCCACGCTCTGCGGCTCGTAGACGATGTCGCCGCAGCCGGTGACCTTGCCCTGCGCGCAGTGGGCCTGACGGCTGGGCGGCGAGCTGACGTACCCGTGGGCCAGGGCGGGGGCGGCGGAGACGACCGTGGTGGCGGAGGCGAGCGCCGCCACCGACAGGACCGTGAGCAACCTTCGCATCGAGAGGCTCCTTTACCTTGGGGGTTGGCCCAAATGTAAAGGAAAGTTTCCTAACAGTCTGCCCTTTCGTGACTTTCGATGAAAAGGTCAGTCAGAGAGAGGTACGCGCCCGCCGCCCTTCCGGATCACCGCGTCACGATGAAGTCCGCCGCGTCGCGCGGCGCCCGGTCACGCGGGGGAGCGGCGGCATGCCCGACCGCCACGCAGCCCATCGGGTCCCACGTCTCCGGCAGGTCCAGCACCTCCCGCACCACCGGGCGGCAGAACATGGTCGACGACACCCACGCCGACCCCAGCCCCTCCACGGCGAGCTGGACCAGGAAGTTCTGCACGCCCGCGCCCATCGCCACCACGAACATCTCCCGCTCGGCCGCGTTCCGCCGCTCGTCCGGGTACGTGTGCGAACCCTCCATCACCAGGCACGGCACCACCAGATAGGGGGCGTTGTAGAGCACGTCGCCGCGCCGGATGCGCTTGGCGATCGACTCCTCGCTGAACCCGTCGCCGCGCAGGTCGGCGATCCACGCCTGACGCATCGCGTCCAGCAGCCGCAGCCGCGTCTCCGCGGACTCCAGCAGCACGAACCGCCAGGGCGTCGTGTGGTGCGGCGCGGGCGCGGCGATGCCCGCCGCCACCGCCCTGCGCACCGCCTGCGGATCAACCGGCCGGTCCGAGAACTCCCTGATCGTCCGGCGGGCGAACACCACGTCGCGCGACCCGTACCGGAACATGTCCTCGTCGGCCGGCCGCACCAGCGGCCGGACCCCGGGACCGTCCTCCTCCGTCACCAGGTGGGACAGCCCGCGCACGACCGCCACCGGAATCCCGTCGAGCTTGCCCTTGACCAGCTCGGCGGCGGAGGCGATCTCGTCGGCCAGAGCCGTCACGGTGGCGTGCAGCGGGTTGCCGTGGGTGTCGGCGGCGCCGCGGAAGTCGGCCAGCGGGACCACCCCCGCCGCGCCGATCGCCACGTCGGTCAGCCCGTTCCGCCACGGCCGGCCGAACGTGTCGGAGACGATCACGCCGACCCGGCGGCCCAGCCCGGACCGGATCCGGCGCGCCGAGGCGTCCGGGTCCTCGGGGAGCAGCAGCACGGTGCCCGCGTCGGTGTTGGAGGCGTCGACCCCGGCCGCGGCCATGACGAAGCCGTGGCGGGTCTGCGTGATCACCGTGTCGCCGCGCCGGGCGACCATCCGCACGGTCTCGTCCTCGATCGCCTTGGCCCGGTCGGGGGCCTCGCGGACGCGGTCCTCCGCCTTGCTCACGATCTTGGAGGTGACCACGAGGATGTCGCCGTCGCGGATGTCGGCGCCCGCCAGCAGGGCGGCCAGGTCGTCGCCGGGACGGACCTCGCCGAGGCCGGTCACGCCGAACACCTCCACGCGCTCGGCGGCGGTACGGATCGAATCAGCGGTCATCGGCGAGCTCCAGTGCGAGGTCGAGCGCGGCGCGGGCGATCTGCGCCGTCGCGTCCTGGTCGGTCATGAGCAGGGGGCGGCTCAGCACCCGGACGCCCTCCAGGGCCACCCCGGAATCCGCCGGCGCCACCAGCCAGCCGTCGATCAGCGCCGGCCCGTACAGCTCCAGCACCGCCTGGGCGCTGGTCTCCACCCCGATCGCGCTCAGGCAGGCGTCGGCCATGCCGCGCACCGGGGCGCCGCCGATGATCGGCGAGACGCCCACCACGGTCTTCGGCTCCAGCGCCTCACGGATGCCCGGAACCTGGAGGATCGTCCCGATGCTGACCACCGGGTTGGACGGCGGCAGGAGCACCACGTCGGCGTCCGCGATCGCCTCCAGCACGCCCGGCGCCGGCTTCGCCGAGTCGACGCCGATCAGCGGGAACGACTCCGCCGGGACCGAGGCGCGCATCCGCACCCACCACTCCTGGAAGTGGACGGCGCGCCTGCCCCGCTCGTCATCGATGATCACGTGGGTCTCGCACCGGTCGTCGGTCATCGGCAGCAGCCGCACCCCCGGCTGCCAGCGGGTGCAGAGCGCCTGGGTGATCTGGGAGAGCGGATAGCCCGCCTCCAGCATCTGGGAGCGGACGATGTGGGTGGCGAAGTCGCGGTCGCCGAGCCCGAACCACTGCGGTTCGACCCCGTACGCGGCCAGTTCCTCCTTGACCACGTGCGTCTCGTCGGCCCGGCCCCAGCCCTGCTCCTCGTTGATGCCGCCGCCCAGGGTGTACATGACGGTGTCGAGATCGGGGCAGACCCGCAGGCCGAACAGCGTGATGTCGTCACCTGTGTTGCCGATCACGGTGATCTGGTCGTCGGGGGCGGTCGCGCGGAGTCCCCGCAGGAAGCGGGCGCCGCCGATACCGCCGGCGAGGGTCACGATGTGCATGCGGTCAGTCTCGCATCGAGCCTTTTCCGCCCTTCGGGCGAGCGGGGGGTGAGCGCTCATTGAGACCAAGGCGCGACCTGTGGCCGGAGCGGCCGTTGCGGCGATATGGCAAACTCCCTTCGGGCTAAAGGGTCTGTTAGGGGTACTTGTGAGCAAACTTGACGTCACCCGGCTGAGAGAGCCGGCCGCCTGGATCATGCTGGCCGCCGGGGGGCTGGACATCCTGCTCGCCCTCGGCCGGATCCTCGTCGGCTCGACCCGGGGCTTCACCATCACCGAGCGCGCGGCGTCGTACCTCGGCAGCCTCACCAGCCCCGTCGTGACCGCCCTGCTCGTCGGCGCTGTGCTGTTGCTCACCAAGACCAGCCCGCCGTCACCCAAGGCCAAGATCGTCTCGGTCGTGTCCGCGGCGTTCCTGGCGCTGGCCACCCTCTTCGGGACGCTGTCGCTGCTGTTCGGGCTCTTCGCGGACCGGGACGCGCGCGCCACGATCGAGTTCTTCCTCGGCGGCGTGCCCACGCTCGCGCTGACCGCCATCGCGCTGGTCTACCTGCTGCCGCAGGTCCTGCCCGCGCGCCGGCCCGCCGCCCCCGGCTACCCGCAGAGCTTCGCGCCGCAGCAGGGGTACGGGCCGCAGGGCTTCGGCCAGCCCGGGTACGGTCAGCAGCCGCCGCCCCAGCCCGGTTACGCCCAGCAGCCCCCCGCCCCCGGCCAGGCCCCCTACGGTCAGCAGCCGCCCTCGCAGGGGCCTGCGCCTGGGTACGGGGCGCAGCCTCCCTCGCAGGAGTACGCGCCGCAGCCGCCGTCCCAGGAGTACGCCGCTCCTCCGCAGGAGTACGCTCCCCAGCCGCCTTCTCAGGAGTACGCGCCGCAGCCCCCTTCCCAGGAGTACGCGCCGCAGCCTCCCTCCCAGGGCGGACCCGCCTTCGGGCAGCAGGCGCCCGAGGCACACCAGCAGCCCCCGGCCCCGCAGCCCGCCGCCCCCCAGCCGAGGGCCGCGCTCCCGGCCGCCCCCGCCCGCGAGGGCCAGGAGCAGGACCAGGGCTTCGCGCAGCCTCCCGCCCAGGACCCGTACGCCGCCCCCGCCCAGGCCCAGGACCAGTACGCGCCGCCCGCGCAGGCTAACGACCAGTACGCCCCGCCCACCCAGGAGCAGTACGCGCCTCCCGCGCAGAACCAGGACCCGTACGGCCAGCAGCCCGTCCAGGGGCAGGACTCCTTCGGTCAGCAGCCTCCGCAGGGTCAGGATTCGTACGGTCAGCCCATGCAGGGCGGTCAGCAGCCCGTCCCGGGTCCGGACGCGTACGGTCAGGGTCAGGACCCGTTCGGCCAGCAGCCTGTGCAGCAGCAGCCGTCCGGTCAGCAGCCGGTTCAGGGTCAGGACTCGTACGGTCAGCAGGCCCCGCAGGCGCAGGACCCGTTCGGACAGCAGCCCGCGCAGGACGTCTATGCCACGCCCGCGCAGGACCCCTACGCCCAGCAGCCCGCGTACAACTCGGGGGAGACCTCGCCGGACGCCGGGTTCCAGCCGCAGGAGTACCAGCCCGCCCCCTACGTCCCCGCGGACAGTCAGCCCGGCGTCGGTCACCAGCCCAACCCGTACGCCCCGGCGGACAGCCAGCCCAACGTGTACGGCTCGTACGGCGACGGCCAGGCGCAGGGGTTCGGGCAGTCCTACCCCTCGGGCGAGACCTCGCCGAACGTCCCGTACCCGCCGGCGGAGCAGCCCTACTACGAGCAGCAGCCGGCGTTCGGTCAGCAGCCCTCGTCGGCGGGCCAGCCGTTCACGGGGTACTCCGGTCACGACTTCGCCGCCCAGGAGCCGGACGCCCCGGTGGACCCGCGTTCGCAGCAGCTGCTCGACGCCTACCAGCAGGCGGAGTCGTACCAGTCGGGCATCGGCACCCAGCCCGACCTGCGCGTACCGGATTACACCAACCAGCCCAGACCGTACGACGACCCGTTCGGCCACCCGCAGCAGCCCCCCGCGCAGCAGCCGCAGCCGAACCCGTACCCGCAGCAGCAGCCCTACCAGCCCACCCACCAGGCGCCCGGCGGCTGGAGCGGCGAGCAGCCGCCGGCCGACTCGACGGTCAGGCTGGACCCGAACGACTACCGGGGCGACGACCCGATCGACCCGACTGCGATTTACACCCCCAACGAACCTCGCAGGTAAGAGACCCGCAAAGTACGGCTAGAGAAGAGGTGGCTGAAGGGCGGAGCTCTATCCCGCCCTGATACGGTTCCGACCGCTGCCAGCGTGAACACGCCCGTCCACGCCGGTAAGCGCAGCGGCGTAAACATGCTCGAAGCACACACGCGACGCTGGACCGGGGCGAGAGCAGGTCTTTCCCCGGATACCGGCATGCCGCTTGACGTCGCGTACGGCACACGCGTGTAATTACAACCATGTTGTTACGCCTTCCAGCGGGTGGGTACTAAGGAAGGCGTTCCATGGGGGGCTCCATTGCGGGCGGGCGGCAGGGAGGTGTGCAGTGACCGATCTGGTCATCGCACAAGATCAGCTTGACGCTGAAGAACTGGGCTGGCAGGAGCGCGCACTGTGCGCGCAGACTGATCCAGAGGCGTTCTTCCCGGAAAAGGGCGGCTCCACCCGAGAAGCCAAGAAGGTGTGCCGATCGTGCGAAGTTCGTGCCGAGTGCCTGGAATACGCGCTCGAACACGATGAGCGCTTCGGCATCTGGGGTGGGTTGTCCGAGCGGGAGCGCAGAAGGATCAAGCGCCAGGCCGTTTAGCCGATATGCGGTGCGAGGGGTCATGCGGGGTTCCCGCATGGCCCCTTTTCCATGTGGATGACCCGGTTCGCCGGTAAGGTAAGCGCGCCTGATCATCCGCCCCTTGGAGCATGATTGTCCCGTCCCTACGTCACCGTGGTCGTCGTCTCCCATGACGGCGCTCGCTGGCTCGGGGAGACCCTGAGTGGCCTGCTCGGGCAGAGTCACCGGCCGGACCGGGTCATCGGGGTCGACAACGGCAGCCGAGACGGCTCCGCCGACCTGCTCACCGACGCGCTCGGCCCCGCCGGCGTGCACCGGCTGCCCCGGTCGGCGAGCTTCGGCGAGGCCGTGACCGAGGCGCTGCGCAACGCGCCCCCCGCCGGCGAGAACGAGTGGATCTGGCTGCTGCACGACGACTGCGCCCCCGACCGGCGGGCGCTGGAGGCGCTGCTGCGCGCCGCGAGCCAGGACCGCAAAGCGGGCGTGCTGGGCCCGAAGCTGCGCGACTGGATCGACCGCCGGCGGCTGCTGGAGATCGGCGTGACCGTCGGGCTCACCGGCCGCCGCGACACCGGGCTCGAACCCCGCGAGTTCGACCAGGGCCAGCACGAAGGCACCCGCGAGACGCTGTCGGTGTCCACCGCCGGGATGCTCATCCGGCGCGACGTCTGGGAGGCGGCCGGCGGGCTCGACCCCTTCTTCCCGATCTTCCGGGACGACCTCGACCTGTGCTGGCGGGTCTGGAACACCGGCAACAAAGTGCTGCTCGTCACCGACGCGGTCGCCTGGCACGCCGAGGCGGCCGGTCGCCGGCGGCGGCGCATCACGGTCAGCGGCGACCACCCGCGCCGCCTCGACCGGCGCAACGCGATCTTCGTGGTGATGGCGAACCTGCCGTTCCCGACCATGCTGTGGGCGCTGGTCAGGAACCTCGTGGGCTCGTTCGTACGGGCGACGCTGCTCCTGGTGGGCAAGCAGCCCGCGAACGCGCTGGACGAACTGGTCGCGCTCGGGTCCATCCTGGTGCACCCCGGGCGGCTGCTGCGGGCGCGGCGGGCCAGGAGCGCGGGGCGCAGGAAAGGGTACGTCAAGGTCCGATGGCTGCTCACGCCCCGGGGCGCCGGGGTGCGGCGGGCGATCGACATGGTGCGCGGCTTCCTCAGCGGCGACCGGCCCGTCGAGTCCGCCGGGCGGCACCACCACGCCAACCCTGACGAGGACCCCGACGAGTTGCCGGAGGAGGGCCACGGCGCGGTCAGGCGCTTCCTCGGGCGGCCCGGAGTGCTGCTCGTCCTGGCACTCACGCTGGTCACGCTGGTGGCCGAGCGGTCGCTGCTCGGCGGAACCCGGTTCGGCGGCGGCGCCCTCGTCCCGGTGATCGGGGGCGCGGGCGACCTGTGGGCCTTCTACGCCGACGGCTCCACCGGCTGGACGCCGCCTTACGTCGCGGTGGTGGCGGCGCTGTCCACGCTGGCGTTCGGGCAGACGTGGCTGGTGGTGGCGGTCCTGCTGCTCGGCTCGGTCCCCCTGGCGGGCGCCGCCGCCTACCTGGCCACCCGCCGCCTGCCCACCCTCCGCTCCGCCGTTTCACGCCCTTCCGCCTCCTCTTCATCGGACGCGGACCGTCCTTCTCTCTTCGCGCCTTCTCCTGGTACGGATCGCCCTTCAGCTTCTGCCTTCACCCCTGCCTCGGCCACGGACGGCACCTCCCCCTCGGCGCGTGCGGCCATCGCGTCGGCGTTCGGCCGTTCTGCGAGGACGGGCGCGGTGGCTTCCGGCTCTTCCACGGGTGTGATCTCTTCACCGGTGGACGCAGGCTCCGAGCTCTTCGTCGCTCGTACAGACATTCCAGCGACCGAAGCCGCTGATCCGACTGGTGACCAGGTCTCCTCGCCGGATTCGAGCAGGATGGGGAGGCGGCGGGCCGGTCGGCGCGGACGGAACGCCGACCCCGCCACTGAAACCGAGGAGACCGACTCCGGCCTCGGCGGAAACCGGGCCGGGGTGGCTGTGCGGGTGTGGATCGCCGCCACGTACGCCCTGTTGCCGGTCGCGACGGGAGCTGTCGCGGCGGGGCGGCTGGGGACGGCGGTGGTGTTCGTGCTGCTGCCCGCGTACGCGGTGCTCGCCGGGCACATGCTGTTCGGCGACCCGCGCCCGGCGCGCCGCGCCGCGTGGGGTCTCGGCCTGCTGCTGGCGGTGGGGACCGCGTTCGTGCCGCTCGTCTACGCGCTGGCCGCCGTGCTGGGCGGGGCGACGGCCGGGCTGCTGCGCAAGAGGAGGCCCGGCGTCCTGACCTCCGTCGGCATCGCGCTCGGCGTGCCGGTCGCGCTGCTGCTGCCGTGGCTGGTGAGCCTGGTGCAGGACCCCGGCAGGCTCCTGCTGGAGGCGGGGCTGCACGGCCCGGCGCTGAGCGACGCCCGGCTCGCGCCGGAGTTCCTGCTGGCGCTGAACCCGGGCGGTCCCGGCGTGCCGCCGTTCTGGGTGACCGGCGGCCTGGTCGCGGCCGGGCTGGCGGCGCTGCTCGTGCGCGGACGCCGGAGGGCGGTGGCGGCGGGCTGGGCGGTGGCGCTGCTCGGCGTGCTGGTGGCGATCGTGGTCGCCCGGGTCAGCGTGTCGGGCGCGCCGGGCTGGCCGGGGGTGCCGCTGGCGCTGGCCGCCGCCGCGCTGCTCGTGGTCGCGGGCCTGAACGCCGGGAGACTCGCCGCAGCCGCGACGAAGCTCCGCCAGGCGCTGGCGCTGCTGGTCGCCGCCGTGGCGTTCGGCACGCCGGTGCTCGCCGCCGGTATCTGGATCGTCCAAGGAGTACGAGGCCCGCTCAGATCCGACGTGCCCGACCCGCTGCCCGCACTGGCGGCGGCCCACTCGGGCGGCGGCGAACGGACCCTGCTCATCAGGGGCTCGGAGTTCACCGTGCTGCCCGGCCGCGCCCCGCTCCTCGGCGAGTCAGAGCTGCCCGCCGACCCGGAGGGCAGCGCCCGCGTCCGCACCGCCGCGGAAGGTCTCGTCGGCGGCCGAGGCGGCACCGACGCCGCCACCCTCGCCGAACAGGGGATCGCCATGATCGGGGTAGCGTCCCCGGTGCCGCCCGGCGTCGCCGAGACCCTGGACTCCCAGCCGTCGTTGCAGCGCATGAGCCTGTCGGACGCCGGCGGTCTCTGGCGGGTGGTCGAACCCATCACCCCCGCCCAGCCCGGATCCAGGCACTTCCTCTACACCCCGTGGCTGTGGCTGCAGGGCGCGATGGTGCTGACCGTCCTCGTCCTCGCCTCCCCAGGCCGCCGCGACCCGGCAGAGGACCCCGAACCATCCCGCCCCTCCCCGGCCCTGGCAGGCGCCCGATGACCCCGCCACCCGGCAGCAGCCCTGGTACGGGGTCGCTTCGAAGTGCTGGCTCGTCCGTTCCTCGCAAGTCCCGATGACGGATGGGTGCGATGGGGAGCTGCGTCTGGGAGGTGCGGGGTGAGGAGGTTCGTCGGCGGCCGGTTCGGGCTGGTCACGTTGGTGGTGGCGGCGCTGGCCGGACTGTACGGGGTCGCGTACGTGACGAGGCCCGCCCCGGAACCGCACGCAGCGGCGCAGCCCAGGAAGGTGGCGGTGGAGGCGGCGACCGCGGTCTGCCCGGCCACGCGCGGCGAGGACGTGAGCGTCTACCTGCCCGGCACGCTGTCCCGGGAGCCGATGAAGGAGGGCGAACCGTACACCGTGACCGGGCCCGGCGGCCTGGAGGCCGGTTACGTCACGCGCGCCACTCGCGGGGCGGCACGCGGGCTGGCCGGGCTGCGGTGCGTCGAGCCCGCCGCCGAGAGCTGGCTGATCGGCCCCGGTCCCGCCCGCGCATCCGTCACGTTGCACCTGGTCAACGCCGACAAGGCGCCCGCCTTCGCCGACGTCGAGGTGTACGCGGCGGAGGGGCCGGTCTCCGGTGAGAAAGGGCTCGGGCTGGAGATCGCGCCCGGCGAGCACCGTGAGATCGACCTGCGCACGCTGGCCGACTCCGCCGACATCATGGCGGTGGGGGTGACCACGTTCACCGGGCGGGTGGCAGTCTCGGCCCGGGCGGTGCTGGAGACGGGCGGGGTGGACTGGCTCCCGCTGGCCACGCCACCCGCCACCGAGGTCGTGGTGCCCGCCGTCCCGGGCGGAGGCGGCAAGCGCGAGCTGCTGGTCGCGGCGCCGGGTGAGGATGACGCGACCGTGAACGTCAAGGCGGTGACGGAGGGCGCGGCGTACGCGATGCGCGGCCGGGAGTCCGTCGAGGTGCCCGCCGGGAGCGTGGTGCCGATCGACGTGACCACCGGCATCGGCGGCGAGTCGGCCGCTCTGGTGCTCACCTCGACGGCGCCGATCGTGGCGGGTGTGGTGATCACCGGTACGGGACAGCAGCCGGACGTGGCGTTCACCGCCGGTACCCCCTCGCTCGACCTGGGCAGCGCGGTGGCCGCCAACGGCCCGGGCTCCCGGCTCGTGCTGACCGCGCCGGAGGCCGAGGGGAAGGTGCGGGTGCAGGTGATGCCGGAGAGCGGCGAGGCGCCGGAGCCGGTCGAGGTGGCGGTGCCCGCGGGCCGGACCAGGAACGTGCCGCTGGAGGGCACCGGCTCGTACGCCGTGGTGGTCACTCCGGTCTCAGGCCGCGTGTACGGAGGACGAGTTACGGAGCAGAGACTCAAGAGCGGCCTCCTGATCACGGCTCAGCCTCTGGCCCCCGCCCGGCTCTGGACGGTGCTCCACCCCCTCACCGACACCCCGCGCGCCGTCCTCCCCTGACTCCACGCCGGCAGCGTGCGTCTGAAGAGAACCCGCGCTGGCCTCGGTGTCAGTGGCGGTCTTCGTAGCCCGGGTCGACGGTTTCGGGGGAGAGGCCGAGGAGGGAGGCGACCTGTTCCACCACCGTGTCGTGGACCAGGGCGCCCAGGGCGTCGCGGTCGCGGGCGCGGGCTTCCAGCGGGCGCCGGTAGAGGACGATGGAGGCGGGGTCGTGGCCGCGGGCGCTGTCGGCGCGGCCGAGCGGGATGGGGTCGGCGCCGAAGCCGGGGCCGTCGCCAAGCTCGCTGAGCGGCGGCACCTCCTCCACCGCGAACTCCACGGCCGACAGCTGCCGGTCCCACTTGGGCCGGAGCCGGTCGACCGCGTCGAGCACCAGGTCGTCGAAGCGCTCGCTGCGGGCCTTGGCCATCGGGACGTAGGAGGGGGCGAGCGGCCCGCGCAGGCCGCGGCCGTGCCTGTCGCGCCGTCGGAAAGTCACAGGGCCAAGTCTAAGGGGGTCCGCTGAAGAGCACAGGCATCGGTGCATGTGGGTGGAAAGCCTGCGACAGGTGTCCGAATTGTGGCGACACGCTCTTTAAGAGCGCTCAGATAGTGGCGTCCCGCCCCCTTACCAGATACGGTCCCTCCGTGAGCCCCGTCCGCCGCTGTTCCCGCACCGCCTGCAGTCAGCCTGCCGTCTTCACGCTCACGTACGTTTACGCCGACTCGACCGCAGTTCTCGGCCCCCTGGCGACGTACGCCGAGCCGCACTGTTACGACCTGTGTGCCGAACACGCCGAAAGGCTCACCGCCCCCAGGGGGTGGGAGGTGGTGCGCCTGCCCACCGACGGCGCCACGCCGAGCACCGACGATCTCGAGGCGCTGGCCAACGCGGTCCGCGAGGCGGGCAGGCCCAGCGGCTCCAGTGTGGGCGAGCCCGTCGGCCAGGGCGTGGAGGTCGGGCGGCGGGGGCACCTGCGGGTTCTGAGGTCCGCCCAGCAGCACCGCGACCGGTAGGCTCGGCTCTAGCCGGAGTGACGACCTAGGGGCGGAGCTGGATGGGCGACCTCGCCAAGATCTTCAAGGCTTACGACGTTCGCGGTTTGGTGCCCGACGAGTTCGACGAGCCGGTCGCCGAGGCGGTGGGGGCCGCGTTCGCCGAGGTGACGGGGGCCGCGTCCGCGGTGGTGGCCCATGACATGCGCGAGTCTTCGCCGGTGCTGGCCGACGCGTTCATCCGGGGCGCCCGTTCGCGCGGGGTGGACGTGGTCCACGCCGGGCTGGGCTCGACCGACCTGCTCTACTACGCCAGCGGCAGCCTGGGGCTGCCGGGGGTGATGTTCACCGCCAGCCACAACCCGGCCCAGTACAACGGGATGAAGATGTGCCGCGCGGGCGCGGTGCCGATCAGCGGCGACACCGGGCTGACGGAGATCCGCGACCGGGCGGCCGAGCTGATCGGCGTCCGGGGCACGCCCACCGGTTCGCTGATCGAGAAGGACCTGCTGCCCGGCTACGCCGACCATCTGCGCAAGCTGGTCGACCTGTCCGGCATCCGGCGGCTCAAGGTCGTGGTCGACGCGGGCAACGGCATGGGCGGTCACACCGTGCCGGAGGTCTTCGACGGGCTGCCGATCGACCTGACCCCGCTCTACTTCGAGCTCGACGGCTCGTTCCCCAACCACGACGCCAACCCGCTGGAGCCGGCCAACCTGGTCGACGTGCGGCGGGCGGTCGTGGAGACGGGCGCCGACATCGGGCTGGCCTTCGACGGCGACGCCGACCGGTGCTGGGTGATCGACGAGCGCGGCGAGTCCGTCTCGCCGTCCTCGATCACGGCCCTGGTGGCGGTGCGCGAGCTGGCCAAGCACCCGGGCGCGACGATCATCCACAACCTGATCACGTCGCTGAGCGTGCCGGAGATCGTCCGCGAGCACGGCGGCGAGCCGGTCCGCACCCGCGTCGGCCACTCCTTCATCAAGGCGGAGATGGCCCGCACCGGGGCGGTCTTCGGCGGCGAGCACTCCGCTCACTACTACTTCCGCGACTTCTGGTTCGCCGACTCGGGCATGCTGGCCGCGCTGCACGTGCTGGCCGCGCTCGGCGAACAGGACGAGCCGCTGTCGCGGGTGGTGTCGGCCTACTCCCGCTACCACTCCTCGGGCGAGATCAACAGCACGGTCGCCGACCAGGACGCGGCCCTGCGCCGCGTGCGCGAGGCGTTCGCCGGCCGGGGTGAGCCCGACGAGCTCGACGGGCTGACCGTGAACGGCGCCGGCTGGTGGTTCAACCTGCGCGCGTCCAACACCGAACCGCTGCTGAGGCTCAACGCGGAGGCGGCCGACCAGAGCACGATGACGGCGGTCCGGGACGAGGTTCTCGGCCTGCTGAGAGAGGTATGACAGTGAAGATCGACGACTGGCTGCTGGAGATCCTGGCATGCCCGGCGTGCAAGGCGTCCCTGCGGGTGCAGGACGACGAGCTGGCCTGCACCGGCTGCGGGCTGGTCTATCCCGTCCGTGACGACATTCCCGTCCTGCTCGTAGACGAGGCCAGGAAGCCGTGATCTGGGAGCCCGAGCGGCTCGACGATCAGCATCACCTGAGTGAGGCCGATCCCGGCGGCATGCTCCGCGCGGTCGCGGCCTCCGCCGCCCACGTGCGCACCGGCCACCGGTGCGCGGTCGAGGCCGGCGTGGACCGGCTCTCGGCGGCGATCCGGCCCCGGGCGGTCGTGGTCGCGGGCGTGGGCGGCTCCGCTCTCGCCGGTGACCTGCTGGCGGCGGTCTGCGGCCAGGGCGCTCCGATCCCCGTGGTGACGGTGCGCTCCTACCAATTGCCCGGCTGGGTGGGCGCGACCGACCTGGTGATCGCCGTGTCCTGGTCGGGCGAGACCGGTGAGACGCTCGCGATGGCGGGCGAGGCGGTGCGGCGCGGCTGCTCGCTCCTCGCGATCGGGCCCGCGGGCTCGCCGCTGGAGGCGGTGGCCGTCCAGTCGTCCTCGGTGTACGTGCCGATCCCGACGGAGGGCCGGCCCCGGGCGGACTTCTGGCTGGTGGCGACCCCGCTGGTGGTGGCCGCCGCAGCGCTGGGGCTGGGCCGGGCCGAGCCGACCGACTACGAGCGCGCCGCCAGGGTGCTGGAGGACCTCGCGCATCGCTGCCGGCCGTCCAGCGAGTCGTTCATCAACCCCGGCAAGTCGCTGGCGATGGAGCTGGCCGAGACCGTGCCGATGATCTGGGGGTCGTCTCCGCTGGCCGCCGTGGCGGCCGCGCGTCTCGCCGCCCGGCTCCACGAGAACGCCAAATATCCCGCCATGGCGGGCGAGCTGCCCGAGGCCTGCCACGACCAGCTGGCGGTGCTCGACGGGCCGCTGGCCCAGCGCGACATCTTCGCCGACACCGCCTCGCGCACGCTCCGGCTGGTGCTGCTGCGCGACCTCGAAGAGCATCCCGCCGTGACCGGCGCCCGGGAGGCCGCCGTACGGATCGCGCAGGATCGCAGCGTGCCCGTCACCGAGCTGGCGGCCGACGGCGCCCATCCGCTGGAACGGCTGGCCTCGCTGATCGGGCTGGCCGATTTCGCCGGCACCTATCTGGCGCTGGGGTATGGCGTGGATCCGACTCCGGTCGTGCCGATCACCGAGTTGAAGGCCCGGACTTCCCACTAGGATCTCATCCCGTCCGGGCGTGAATATAACCGTATGAGCGGAGACGACGGGTGAGCGCGAGCGGCGGAACCAAGGCGATTCTGGCGGCCCTGGCCGCCAACACGGCCATCGCGGTGGCCAAGTTCGTGGCGGCGGCCTTCACCGGGTCTTCGGCGATGCTGGCGGAGGGCATCCACTCCGTCGCGGACTCGGGCAACCAGGCACTGCTGCTGCTGGGCGGCAAGCGGGCGCAGCGGGCCCGGACCCGCGAGCATCCGTTCGGCTACGGGCGCGAGCGTTACTTCTACGCGTTCGTGGTGGCCGTGGTGCTGTTCGCGATCGGTGCGCTGTTCTCGCTGTACGAGGGATACCACAAGCTGACCCACGCCGAGCCGCTCACCTCGCCCGGCTGGGCGTTCGGCGTGCTGATCTTCGCGATCGGCGCGGAGGCGCTCTCGTTCCGTACGGCGATCAAGGAGGCCAACGCGGTCCGCGGCGACCAGGGCTGGATGGCGTTCATCCGCCGGTCCAAGGCGCCCGAGCTGCCCGTCATCCTCCTGGAGGACCTGGGGGCGCTGTTCGGCCTGATCTTCGCGCTGTTCGGCGTGACGATGGCCGTGGTGACGGGCAACCCCATCTGGGACGCCGTCGGCACCCTCATGATCGGCACGCTGCTCGCCATCATCTCCGTGATCCTGGCGGTGGAGACGAAGTCGCTGCTGCTCGGCGAGAGCGCCGCCCCGGAGATGGAGAAGCGCATCCGCGCCGCGCTCGACGCGACGCCGCAGGTCGACCGGGTCATCCACATGCGGACGCTGCACCTGGGCCCGGAGGAGCTGCTGGTCGCCGCGAAGATCGCGGTGACCAGCTCCGACACCGCGCCGGAGATCGCCGCGGGCATCGACGAGGCCGAGCGGCGCATCCGCGAGGCGGTGCCGATCGCCCGCGTCATCTACCTGGAACCGGACCTCGACCGGGCGCTCAGCAGCACGACCTGACCGGTCATTCGCGGCCGGTGATGCACGACGTGCCCCGGTCGGTCTGGTCGAACAGGCAGCGGCCGTTCTTGTCCAGCGTCACGACCTTCTTGACGCCGGGGAACTGCTTGAGCGTGACCTCGATCGTACGGAGGGCCCGGGCGTCGCCGCCGAGGCCCGAACCCCACACCGTGCGGCAGAAGCGGAGGGTAGCGGTGCCCTTGCGGATCCGCAGCGAGAAGTCGGCGCCGCAGTCGGAGCGGCCGCGGAGCTTGCCGGTCAGCTCGGAGTGCAGGCCGCGGCGCCGCTCGGCGGCGGTGGGGCCCTTGATCAGCTGCTCGACGGCGAAGCGGGCGACGCCGGCGTGCGGGGAGGTACGGGAGACCGGCACGACCTTGCCGGGGATGCCGTACCCCTGGGAGAAGTAGACCTTGACGGGGGCGGCCTGTGCGGGGGTGAGGGCCAGCCCCGCGGTCAGGGCGCCGGCCAGCAACAGCGGCTTCATGCTCTGTTCGACGTATCCGGGGCCGGCGGGGTTCGGAGCAGGCGCAGGGCCTTCTCCTTCTCGAAGTCCAGCGCGCGGCGCGGCACCTGGATGCGGCCGATCCGCACGCCCAGGTCGCGCACGGCCGCGGCGACCGCAGGCTCGCTGAGCGCGCGCAGCGCGAACGCCAGCTCGGCGGGCGAGACGTCGAACCGCTTCTCCAGCTCCACGCCCTGGGCGACGGCGGCCAGCTCCTCGGGGCCGAAGCGGCGGTGCGACCCCCGCCCCCGGACCGGTGGCAGCAGCCCCAGCGACTCCCGGTATCGGAGCATCCTGGGGGACATGCCGAGCCGCTTGGCCGCTTCCGTGATACGCATTCTTACATTCTTACGTCAACTTCGGGGTCCTCGGGGTGCGACCTCGGCGGAGCGACGCCTAGACTCGTCGGCGACCATACGATGACGCGAGGGGTAATCAGATGGACTTCAAGGTCGCCGACCTGTCTCTGGCCGAGTTCGGCCGCAAGGAGATCCGGCTCGCCGAGCACGAGATGCCGGGCCTCATGGCGGTGCGCGCGGAGTACGCCGACAGCAAGCCCCTGCGCGGCGCCAAGATCATGGGCTCGCTCCACATGACGATCCAGACCGCGGTCCTCATCGAGACGCTGGTCGCGCTCGGCGCCGAGGTGCGCTGGGTGAGCTGCAACATCTTCTCCACCCAGGACCACGCCGCCGCCGCGGCGGTCGTCGGCCCCGACGGCACGCCCGACGACCCCAAGGGCGTGCCCGTGTTCGCCTGGAAGGGCGAGACCCTCGAAGAGTACTGGTGGTGCACCGAGCAGGCCCTCAACTGGCCCGGCGGTGACGGCCCCAACATGATCCTCGACGACGGCGGCGACGCCACGCTCCTGGTCCACAAGGGCGCCGAGTACGAGAAGGCCGGGTTCGTGCCCGACGCCACCGCCGACGACCCCGAGGAGTGGCACGTCGTCATCGACCTGCTCAAGCGCACGGTCGGCGAAGAGAAGCGGTGGACCCGGATCGCCGAGAACATCAAGGGCGTCACCGAGGAGACCACCACCGGCGTGCACCGCCTCTACGAGATGCACCGGAACGGCCAGCTGCTGTTCCCGGCGATCAACGTCAACGACTCGGTCACCAAGTCGAAGTTCGACAACAAGTACGGCTGCCGCCACTCCGTCATCGACGGCCTCAACCGCGCCACCGACGTGCTCATCGGCGGCAAGGTCGCCGTGGTCTGCGGCTACGGCGACGTCGGCAAGGGCTGCGCCGACGCGCTGCGCGGCCAGGGCGCCCGGGTCATCGTCACCGAGATCGACCCCATCTGCGCCCTCCAGGCCGCGATGGACGGCTATCAGGTCACCACGCTGGAGGAGGTCGTCGGCATCGCCGACATCTTCGTGACCGCCACCGGCAACTTCAACATCATCACCGCCGAGCACATGGCGCAGATGAAGCACCAGGCGATCGTGTCCAACATCGGCCACTTCGACAACGAGATCGACATGGCCGGCCTGGCAAACACCCCCGGCATCGAGAAGCGCAACATCAAGCCGCAGGTCGACGAGTGGGTGTTCCCCGACGGCCACTCGATCATCGTGCTCGCCGAGGGCCGCCTGATGAACCTGGGCTGCGCCACCGGCCACCCGTCGTTCGTCATGTCGAACTCGTTCACCAACCAGGTGATCGCGCAGATCGAGCTGTTCACCAAGACGGCCGACTACCCGATCGGCGTCTACACGCTGCCCAAGCACCTCGACGAGAAGGTCGCCCGGCTGCACCTCGACGCCCTCGGCGTCAAGCTCACCGAGCTCACCAAGGAGCAGGCGGCCTACATCGGCGTCCACGTGGAGGGCCCGTACAAGTCCGACCACTACCGCTACTGATCTCCGCGTGTCCGATGCTCCGGAGGGGCGCCGCCTCTCCGGAGCCTTGTCGTACGAGGCTTGCATGGATCTGTGGGAGAGCGGCGAGCGGCACATCTCGTGGGCCGCGCGCTCGATGCCGGTGCTGACCGCGCTGGGCGAGCGGTTCGCCGCCGAGCGCCCGCTCGACGGGCTGCGGGTGGCCGCGTGCCTGCACGTGACGGCCGAGACCGCGGTGCTGATGGGGGCGCTCAAGGCGGGCGGCGCGGAGATCGCGCTGGCCGCCTCCAACCCGCTGTCCACGCAGGACGACGTGGCCGAGACGCTGCGCGGCTACGGCATCGCCGTGCACGCCAGGGCGGGGGTGGACCGGGCCACCTACTACCGGCACATCAACCAGGCCCTCGACGTCCGGCCCGACCTGGTGCTCGACGACGGCTGCGATCTGGTCAACATCCTGCACACCGAGCGCACCGACCTGCTCGACGGGGTGTCCGGCGGGTGCGAGGAGACCACCACCGGCATCATCCGGCTCCGCCAGATGGCCGCCGAGCGGGCGCTGCGCTTCCCGATGGTGGCGGTCAACGACACCCGGACGAAGCGGATGTTCGACAACCGCTACGGCACCGGCCAGTCGACCTTCGACGGCATCATGCGGGCCACCAACACCATGCTGGCCGGGCGCACGGTCGTGGTCGCCGGGTTCGGCTACTGCGGGCGCGGGGTCGCCGAGCGGGCCAAGGGGCTGGGCGCGCGGGTGATCGTGACGGAGATCGACGCGGTCAAGGCCCTCGACGCGACGCTCCACGGGTACGAGGTGCGCCCGATGGCGGAGGCGGCCCCGGCGGGCGACGTGTTCATCACCGTCACCGGCAACCGCGACGTGATCACCACCTCCCACGTCGCCGCCATGAAGGACGGGGCGATCCTGGCCAACGCCGGCCACTTCGACGTGGAGATCGACGTGCGGGCGCTGGAGGAGCTGGCGAGCGAGGTGCACCGCGGGATCCGGCCCAACACCGACGAGTACGTGATGCCCGACGGCCGCCGCCTGCTGCTGCTGGCCGAGGGCCGGGTGGTCAACCTCACCGCCGCCGAGGGGCATCCGGCCGCGGTGATGGACATGTCGTTCTCCGCTCAGGCGCTCGCCGTCGCCTGGCTCGCCCGCGAACGGGCGGGGCTGGAGCCGGGGGTGTACGACGTGCCGGCGGAGATCGATCACGAGGTGGCCAGGCTCAAGCTGGCGGCCGCCGGGATCGGCATCGACGCGCTGACCGGGGATCAGGAGGCCTATCTCCACTCCTGGCGGAGCGGGTCCTAGCCCACCGGCTGCATCTCGCGCATCCGCCGGATCTCCGCGAGCTGGGTGACGCCCACGTCGTTGGCGAACTCCTCGATCCGCAGGTGGGCGCCGTTCTTGAGCACCTCGGTGGACATCGCGATCGCGCCCTCGTGGTGCCTGATCATCAGCTCCAGGAACAGCCGGTCGAACTCCGGGCCGGAGGCCGCCGCCAGCCGGTCCATCTCCTCCTGCGTGGCCATGCCCGGCATGCCGTCGTGCGCGGCGTGGTGGCCGGGCACCCGCTGGCCCTGCTGCTGCAGCCAGGTGCGCATCCACTGGATCTCCGGGCCCTGGCTGTCCTTGATCCGGGACGCCAGGCTCTTGAGCCGGGCCGACTCCGCCCGGTTGGGGGCGAGGATGGCCATGTCGAGCGCCTGCCGGTGATGGAGGATCATGTCCTGCATGTAGGTGATGTCGGCGGCGTTGGCGCTCGCCTGGGGCACGGCGGTGGCGGCCTCTTCGGGGGAGAGCGTCCTGGCCTCCTCGCCGGGGCGGCCGGGGGCGATGACCGGAGCCGTCGAGTCGGCCCGCGGAGCCTGCGAGGCGTCGGACGTACAGCCGGAAAGGGCGATCACCGCGATGCCGGTGACGACGAGCGCGACGCGCACTCGGCCTCCTGACGGTTCTGGTTGGGAAACCTGCATTTTAGGAGTAAGAAAAGATCATTCATAGAGGTCAAAGTGCTCTAACATTTGACAATTTAGGTGCTGGTCGCGAGAGGGCTGAGGAGTGAAGATTTCACCATTTATGCCCTCTTTATAGGAGGTTCCCTCCCGTGCCGCCCACCCGCAGGTTCCTCGTCCTCGCGGGAGCCGCCCTGGCGTTAGCCCTGGCCGGACTCCCGGCGCAGGCGGCGGACATCCCGGCTCCCGGCGAAATCGTCATGAGCCCGAACATCGAGCACGTCACCAACGTGCCCAAGCCCGAAGCCCTGGCCGACATCAACACGGACATGGCTTTCCAGGGCGATTACGCCTATGTCGGCAACTATCACGGATTCTCGATCTACGACATCAGGAATCCGAAGCGGGCCAGGGTCGTCAGCTCGGTCGTCTGCCCCGGCGGCCAGATGGACGTGAGCGTCTACGGCGACCTGCTCTTCGGGTCCGTCGACTCCTCCCGCAGCGACGACTCGTGCGGCAGCACCGGGCAGAGCGCCTCCGTGAAGGAGTCGTGGGAGGGCGTGCGGATCTTCGACATCCGCGACAAGCGCAACCCCCGCTACATCAAGTCGGTCGAGACCAGCTGCGGCTCGCACACCCACACGCTCGTCCCCGACCGCCGCGGCAAGAACGTCTACCTCTACGTCTCCTCGTACAGCCCGAACGCGGCCTTCCCCGACTGCCGGCCGCCGCACGACCTGATCTCCATCATCAAGGTGCCGCTGCGGAACCCGCAGGCGGCGTCGGTGATCGCCACCCCGAACCTCTTCCCCGACGGCGGCTTCCCCGGCGTGCCCGGCCCGTTCCCCGACGGCAAGTCCGCCACCACCGGCTGCCACGACATCACCGCCTACCCGGAGAAGGGCATCGCCGCGGGCGCCTGCGGGCCGACCCGCGGCGCCAACGCGTACTACGACATCGTCCGCGACCGGATGGTCTTCCGCGGCTACTTCAAGATCCCGCGGCACCAGTCCGACACCGAGAACTGCGTCGCCCACAACGGCTCGCTGATCCCGGTCAAGGGCAAGGACATCATGGTCCAGGCCTGGTACCAGGGCGGCATCTCGGTCGTCGACTTCACCGACCCGGGCGACGTCCAGGAGATCGCCTACTTCGAACGCGGACCGGACACCACCCCGCTCTTCGGCGGCCACTGGTCGGCCTACTACTACAACGGCCACATCTACGGCTCGGACTTCCACCAAGGGCTCGACGTGCTCAAGCTCAACGACCGGCGGACGAACCAGGCCAACGGCGTGAAGTTCGACATCCTCAACGCCCAGACCCAGCAGTCCTACCCGGACCGCCGGCACCACTGACCCACCGTGCGAGATCGAGGAGGACTCTCCCGTATGAGCCGCAAATTACGCGCGCTGGCCGCGGCCGGCGCCGCCGCCGCGTTATGCCTGACGGCGCTGCCCGCCACCGCCGACGACATCCCGCCCGCGGACACGGTCGTCACCAGCCCGAACGTGACCCACGTACTCAACGTCCCCAAGCCGGCGCCCCTCGCCGGCACCATCAACACCGACATCGCCTTCCAGGGGCACTACGCCTACGTCGGCAACTACGGCGGCTTCTCCATCATCGACATCAGGAACCCGAAGCGGGCCAAGGTCGTCAGCTCCGTCGTCTGCCCCGGCGCCCAGATGGACGTCAGCGTCTACGGCGACCTGCTCTTCGCCGCCGTCGACAGCTCCCGCAGCGACGACTCGTGCGACAGCACCGGGCAGAGCGCCACGATCAAGGAATCCTGGGAAGGCGTCCGGATCTTCGACATCCGCGACAAGCGCAACCCCCGCTACATCAAGTCCGTCGAGACCGACTGCGGCTCCCACACGCTGACCCTGGTGCCCGGCCGGGGAGCGGACCGGCACAAGAACGTCTACCTCTACGTCTCCTCGTACCTGCCGGCCCCCGAGCTGCCCGACTGTCAGCCGCCGCACGACAAGATCTCCATCATCAAGGTGCCGCTGCGCGCCCCGGCCCAGGCGCACGTGGCCGCCACGCCGGTCGTCTTCCCCGACGGCGGCAACGAGACCCAGCCGGGACTGCTCGTGCCCACCACCGGCTGCCACGACATCACCGCCTACCCGGAGAAGGACATCGCGGCCGGGGCCTGCATGGGTGACGGCGTCCTGTTCGACATCCGCAACCGGCTCAGGCCTCGGGTCACCGCCAGGACCACGGACGAGAACTTCGCCTTCTGGCACTCGGCGACCTTCACCAACGACGCCAAGTCCGTCCTGTTCACCGACGAGCTCGGCGGCGGCGGCGCGGCCACCTGCAACGAGACCATCGGCCCCAACCGCGGCGCCGACGCCGTCTACCGCATCCACCGCGGCGAGCTCGTCTTCCAGGGCTACTTCAAGATCCCGCGGCACCAGGACGACAGCGAGAACTGCGTCGCGCACAACGGCTCGCTGATCCCGGTCAAGGGCAAGGACATCATGGTCCAGGCCTGGTACATGGGCGGCGTCTCGTTCGTCGACTTCACCGACCCGGCCAACCCGCGCGAGTTCGGCTACTTCGAGCGTGGCCCGAAGGCGAACGGCGGTGGCGGCGGCATCTGGTCCGCCTACTACTACAACGGGTACGTGTACGCGGCCGACTTCGACCACGGCCTCGACATCCTCAAGATCGACGACCCGCTGACCAACGGGGCGGCGCGCGTCCACAGCGACATCCTCAACGTCCAGACCCAGCAGTCCTACCGCGAGCGGGGCTACAAGCACTGACTCACTGAGGAGGCACGAACCCGCCGGGGCCGTCGCCGCTCCTCTCCTCCGCCACCGGCGGCCCCTGAGGAGGCGCGGTCGGCCCGGGTGGCGCCTGCACTGGTCCTGAGGGCGTCCGTGGCGGGCTGTACGGTCCGGTCTGGGGCGGTGCCGGGGCCGGGCCGTAGGAGGCGGTCTGGGCCGGTCCTGGGGCTGCCGAAGGGCCCTGCCAGGCGGGCTGGCCCGTCTGGCGCATCAGGCGGGCCTCGTCGCGGCGGCGGCGCTCGGCCAAGACGGCGCTGAGGTAGGCGTGCGGCGGCACCCCGGGAGGCGCGGCGGGCGACACGTACGACGCAACCTGGCCGGCGATCCGCACCCCCATCTCGTGCCGCATCTGCGGCGTGAGGTCGTGCCAGCGCAGAAGGTACTGCCGGGCCGCGGTCGCCACCTCCTCCGGCAGCTGCGACAGCTCCAGCGACGCCGCCCAGGACGCCAGCGGCGGCGGCATCGCGATGACGTCGGAGTCGTCCCGCGGCCCCCGCTCCGAGATCACGATCGTCCCGGCGAACAGGTCGCCCAGCCGCTTGCCCTGCTGCGACACGAGCGAGGAGATCAGCGCCGGAGCCCCGGAGAGCATCCAGAATTCCACCACCCCGGCCAGCCCGCGGAAGAGCGCCTGCCGGAACCGCTCAGGGCTGCCGTCGTCGCTCACGACCCGCAGCCCGAGCGCCAGCTTGCCGAGGCTGCGCCCCCGCGTCGCCGTCTCGAGGATCACCGGATAGCCGACCATGACCAGCACGACGAGGGAGATCACCACGGCCGTCAGCATCGCCACGTCGGTGAACGCCGCGAACCGCGTCACCACGAAGAGCCCGGCCACGAGCAGCACGATCTGGACGGCGAAGTCGATGAGGATCGCCAGGGCGCGCGACGGGAACTGCGCGACCCGTACCTCCAGGACGACGGCGTCGCCGGTCACAACCTCGGACATACGTGGAGCCTAACGGCAATGACCGCGTGCGTGAGCGGCCAGAATGGTCGGGTGGACATCGACGCGTTCGTCTCGGCTCACCGCCCGACGTGGGACAGGCTGGAACATCTGGTCAGGCACCGCTCCTCGCTGACGGGGGCCGAGGTGGACGAGCTGGTGGAGCTCTACCAGCGGGTGTCCACCCACCTGTCGATCGTACGGTCGTCCACGGCCGACGCGACGCTGGCCGGGAGGCTGTCGGCGCTGGTGGCCCGCGCCCGCTCGGCCATCACCGCCACCCACCGCCCGGCCTGGCGGGAGGTGGTCCGGTTCTTCACCGTGTCGTTCCCGGTGGTGGCCTACCGGGCGCGCTGGTGGTGGCTGGCCACGTCGCTGGCGTTCGTGGCGGTGGCCTGGGCGCTCGGCGCCTGGGTGGCCGGGAACCCGCAGGTGCAGGCCACGATCGCCACCGAGGAGGCGATCACCCAGCTGGTCGAGCACGACTTCGCCGACTACTACTCGGAGAACCCGGCGGCCTCGTTCGCCGGCCGCGTGTGGATCAACAACGCCTGGGTGTCGCTCCAGGCCATCGCGTACTCGGTCCTCCTGGGCCTGCCGATCCCGTACATCCTCTGGCAGAACGCCGCCAACGTCGGCATCTCCGGCGGCCTCATGGCCTCCCGGGACAAGCTGGACATCTTCTTCGGCCTCATCACCCCGCACGGCCTGCTGGAGCTCACGGCCGTGTTCCTGGCCGCCGCCGTGGGCATGCGGCTCGGCTGGACGGTCATCGCGCCCGGCCCGCGCCGGCGGGTCGAGGTCCTCGCCGAACAGGGCAGGGCGGTCATGGCGGTCGCGCTCGGGCTGATCGTGGTGCTGTTCGTGTCGGGGCTGATCGAGGCGTTCGTCACGCCGTCGGGGCTGCCCACCGCCGCCCGCGTCGGCATCGGGGTGCTCGCCGAAGTGATCTTCCTCGCGTACGTGGTCGTGCTCGGACGCCGGGCGGCCCGCGACGACCAGACCGGCGACCTGGAGAACGCCCCCGACGTGGCCCCGAGCGGCTAGAGCCGCCCGGCCGCCTTGAGAGGACACCCCGACCTGGCTCCGAGCTAGGGTCTCCCGAGGGTCTTGAGAGGACGCCCCCGACCTGGCCTCTAGCTAGAGTCGCCCGGCCGCCTTGAGCGCGAGGTAATGGTCGGCCAGCGCGGGCGCGATGTCGTCCGGCAGCGCGTCGACCACCTCGACGCCGTGACGGCGCAGCCGGGCCGTGATCCGCCGCCTTTCCAGCCGGGCACGCTCCGCTGCCGCCGCGTCGTACACCTCCTCGGCCGTGCCCCGCCGGGCGGCCATCGCCGCCACCCGCGGATCCGACACCCCCGCCACCAGCACGAGGTGGCGCGAGGAGAGCTGCGGCAGCACCGGCATCAGGCCCTCTTCCATCGCGGCGCCGTTCAGGTCGGTGAGGAGCACGACCAGGCAGCGCCGCTTGGCGCGGGCCAGGATCGCGGCCACCATGCCCTGCGCGTCGGCCTCCACCAGCTCGGCCTCGATCGGCGCCATCGCGTTGACCAGCGACGACAGCAGCTCGGTGCGGGAGGCGCCGCTCAGCCAGGCGCGCACCGACCGGTCGTAGGCCAGGAAGTCCACCCGGTCGCCCGCCCTGGCGGCGAGCGCCGCCAGCAGTAGCGCCGCGTCCATCGACCAGTCCAGCCGCGGCCAGCCCGGCTCGGGACGCGTGGCGGGGTTCACGAGCAGCCCGCCCTGGCCGTCCGCGGCCTGCCCGGCCAGCGGGATCGGCGCCGCGCCCACCCGGCCCGCCGAGGTGCGGCCGGTGTCGAGCACGATCAGCACCCGCCGGTCGCGCTCCGGCCGCCAGGTGCGCACCACCACGTCGTGGCGGCGCGCGGTGGCCCGCCAGTCGATCGAGCGCACGTCGTCGCCGATCACGTACTCGCGCAGCGAGTCGAACTCGGTGCCCTGCCCGCGCACCAGCGCCGGATGGCGGCCCTCCAGCTCGCGCAGCCTGGCCAGCCGGGCCGGCAGGTGCTTGCGCGACAGGAACGGCGGCAGCACCCGCACCGACCAGGGCGAACGGTGACTGCCCTGCCGGGCGGCCAGCCCCAGCGGCCCGCGCGAGCGGACGGTGACCGCCACCGGCTCGCGGTCGCCGCGCCTGGTCGGCGTGAGCGTCACCACCAGCTTGCGGCGCTCGCCGGGCGGCACGTCCAGCGCCAGCTCACGCGGCTCCGCCCCGGCCGAGGGCGGCCAGGCGTCGCGCAGCACGCCGCGGACCCGCCTGCGCCCCGGGTTCTCGACCGTCAGCTCCACCGTCGCCTGCTGCCCGAGCCGCACCAGCCGCTCACCCGACCGGTGGAAGCGCAACGGCCGCACCGAACCGGCCAGCGCCAGGTCCACGACGATCCCCACGGCCAGCACCAGGCACACCCCGGCCACCGCGGGGCCCGGCTGCGGCGCGAACAGCACCACCACGATCCCGAGCGCCGCGACCAGACCGGCGCGCCCCGTCAGCGCCATCAGCGCGGAACCGGGACCGAGGACAGGATGCCGTCGAGCAGGCCGTCGGCGGTCGCGCCCTCCAGCTCCGCCTCGGGCCGCAGCTGCACCCGGTGCCGGAGCGCCGGCCTGGCCAGCGCCTTGACGTCGTCCGGCGTCACGTACGGGCGGCCCGACAGCCACGCCCACGCCCGCGAGGCCGCCAGCAGCGCGGTCGCCCCGCGCGGCGAGACGCCGAGCTGGAGCGACGGCGAGTTCCGGGTGGCGCGGGCGACGTCCACGATGTAGCCGAGGACTTCGGGGGAGA
This sequence comes from Nonomuraea sp. NPDC049649, assembly GCF_040675175.1. NCBI lineage: Bacteria > Bacillati > Actinomycetota > Actinomycetes > Streptosporangiales > Streptosporangiaceae > Nonomuraea > Nonomuraea sp. NPDC049649. Next base: position 155,553 of record NZ_JBFAOH010000006.1, on the reverse strand, counting down.
CGTGCACCTGCGCCGCCGCCGCCCGGCCCGCCGCCAGGTCGGCGGCCGACGCCACCGGCTTGACCTCCGACAGGTCACGCGGGTCGAACCCGGCCGCGTGCCGCTCCAGCACCGCGATCTCCTGGTCACGCGGCGGCAGCGGCACCGTCAGCTTCACCAGGAACCGGTCGAGCTGGGCCTCGGGAAGCTGGTACGTGCCCTCGTACTCCACGGGGTTCTGGGTCGCGCACACCACGAACGGGTCCGGCAGCGGGCGGGCCGCGCCCTCCACGCTCACCTGCCGCTCCTCCATCGCCTCCAGCAGCGCCGCCTGCGTCTTCGGCGGGGTCCGGTTGATCTCGTCGGCGAGCAGCAGGTTGGTGAAGACCGGGCCCTCGCGGAACTCGAACTCCGCCGTCTTCGCGTCGTAGATGAGCGAGCCCGTCACGTCACCCGGCATCAGGTCGGGGGTGAACTGCACCCGCTTGAAATCGAGCGACAGCGCCGCGGCGAGCGTACGCACCATCAGCGTCTTGGCCACGCCCGGCACGCCCTCCAGCAGCACGTGCCCCCTGCACAGCAGGGCGATGACGAGCCCGGTCACCACCGCGTCCTGCCCGACCACGGCCTTGGACACCTCGGCGCGGAGCGCGCTCAGCGCCTCCCTGGCCGCCTCCGCCGAATGCTCAGAGCTCACTGACCTTCCTTTCGATCTGGTCCACGTATCCGGCCAGGGCGACCATGCCCTCGTCGTCCTCCGGCGGCGGCCCGTACAGCGCGGCGCCGACCCGCTGCGGGTCCTCGCCCGTCCGTGCGGCGATCGCCGCCACCACCTCCTGGCCGTGCGCGCCCGGCCCCAGCCCGAGCCGGGGCGTCAGCCGGTCGATCGCGCCCGCCCGCAGCGCGTCGGCGGACCTGGCCCTGGCCTTCCTCGCGCGGTACAGCCTGCCCCGGCCCTCCACCGTCTCGGCGGCCCGCACCACCACCGGCAGCCGCTCCACCACGACGGGGCCGAGCCGCCTGCCGCGCCAGAACGCCACCAGCGCCACCGCCACGCACGCCATCACCAGCGACCAGCCGATGTTCGGCGGCAGCAGATCGTAGAACGACCGGCCCCCGGAGCCCGCCAGGTCACCGGGGGGCGGGTTCTCCGGGCGCACCAGCCACGTGACGGGCTTGCCGGTGTCGAGCAGGTTGATCGCCAGCGCGGCGTTGCCGTCCTCGGGCAGGCGCATGTTCGTCATGAACGTGGCGCTGCCGACGACCGTCGTGGTGCCCGTCCCGTGCGGGTAGCTGACGAGCGCCCAGCCCAGGCGCGACGGGTAGCAGCCCGAGCCGCCCGGCGGGATCCGGAACGCGACCCCGCCGATGTAGGCGCTGCCCGCGGCGGTCGCCGCCGGCAGCGAGCACTCCGGCGCGCGCGAGCGCTCCCGCACGGGCTCCGGCACCTCGCGGACCTGCGGCGCGAGCTCCGACAGGCTCCACCGGTCCACCAGCAGCCGGTCGCCCGGGAGTTCCGCCAGCTCGTGCTCGTCGACGTACACGGTGTCGGTGACGAACAGCAGCCGGTCGCCGCCCAGCGCCCTGGCCGCCTCCACCGAGTCCACCCGGTCCACCTGCACGCCCCTGGCCCGCAGCAGCTCGGCCAGCGCCTTGGAGCCCTGGAGCGAGGTGTCGGCCGGGTCGAGGTACCGCTCATTCCCATCCTCGGGCCCCAGCAGCACCACGGCGGTCGCGAGCGCCACCATGAGCAGCCCGAGCAGCACGAACAAGCGGCTGCCCCGCCACATCGACCGCGCCGTCGGCGAAACCGGCCGGCTCTCCGGCGCCTGCGCCTCAGTCACGACAACCCCCTCCGGCCCAGACGTACGCGCCGTAGCGGGCCTGGGTGTGAGGGCGGCACCGGCGTGAGACGTACTCGCCGTAGTGGGGTTGATGTGCGGTGAGGGGGTACGGAGCCATATCCGTGTCGTTCTGAAGGGTCATGGGGTGGCTCCGAGGGGGGCCGGGCGGGCGGCGGCGAGCCGGACGTCGAGGCTGGTCATGGACTCGTAGGCGGCCCGGGTGCCGGGGACGTCGCCGTAGGTGACGTCGTCGAAGGAGCGGGCGGCGGCGGCCAGGTCGGCGGCGAAGGGCGGGAGAGCACGCCCGGCCTCGGCGGCGAGCTCGTCGGCGGTGCGGCCGGGCATGCCGTCGACCAGGGCGCGGTCCTCCAGGTCGCGGGCGATGGCGCGCAGCCGCTCCTGGATCGCCTCCGTCCACCGGCCGTCGGCGGCGTGCTGCTCGGCCGCCTGCCGGTGCTCGGCCGCCGTCAGCCGCCGGGTGCCGAACAACTCGCCGGGCACGGCGGCCCGGAGCCGGCGGCCCCGGCGCACCTGCCAGTAGATCACCGCGGCGACGGTCAGGAGCAGCAGCAGGATGAGCACCGCGGCCACGATGCCGCCCGCGCTGCCGCCGCCGGCCGCCAGGTCCAGCAGGTCGCCGACGAACTCGTTGAAGTAGCGCAGCATCCGGTCGATGAACGACTCGCGCGCGTACTGGGATCTGAGGAGTTCGCGCGCCGCCTGCTCGGCGGCCTCCTCCCTGCCGATCGGGCTCACGACTCGGTGGAGTCGGTCGGTCGCCAGAGCTCGTCGGCCGACCCGTGCACCCAGCCTTGGCGCTGCTGCTCGATGGCCGCCGTCTGCAGGACGAGGTCGAAGGCCTCCGCCCGCATGCGGCGGTCCGCGTACAGGAGCCCGGCGACGCCCGCCTCGAACGGATAGGTGATCATGGCGCCGATCGTGGCGCCGAGGGCGACCAGGATGGAGCCCAGCACGATCGCGCCGAGCGCCCCCCGGCTGAGCGTCCCGACGATGGTGCCGATGAGCGTGAACGGCACCTGGAGGATGCTCGCGATCAGCCCGACGATGAGCGTGGTCAGGAACAGGATGCCCAGGACGCGCCAGAAGTCGCCGGTCACCAGGTTCCACGAGCGGCGCATCGCGTCGAGCGGCTTCCTGCCCTCCAGCACCACGGCGGCCGGCGCGAAGGCGAAGCGCGTGCGGAAGACCAGCACGTAGCCGATGTAGAGCACGAGCAGCAGCAGGAACAGCAGGATCATCCCGCCCGCCGCGGCGGGGGAGCCGGCGGCGTCCGCGCTGATGGCGACCACGAGCACCGCGACCATGACGGCCACCGGAGCCAGCATGATGAGGGCCATCAGCCCGACGACGCCGAACAGGGCGGGCAGCCGGCCCTTGGTCCGCTGCCACGCCTCCTGCGTGGTGATCTTGCCGCCGAACACGGCCCGGCCCAGGATGCGCGTCAGCACCCCGGTCAGCACGGTCACGGCCACGAAGCTGATCGCGTACGAGGCGAACGCGCCGCTGTACTGGGCCGCGAGCGAGCCGTAGAGGTCGGCCGGGTTCTCGGCGCCCGCCGCGGAGGGGTTCTCCATCAGCGGGCTCAGGGTGCCGAACAGGAAGCCCTGCGCGACGGCCAGCGGGATGGCGCCGAGCAGCGCCGCGATGGCCGACAGCCCGAGCACGGCCTTCGGGTTGGAGCGGATCAGCTTGATGGTGCCGTCGTAGATGTCGCCGAGGGCGAGCGGGCGCAGCGGGATGATGCCGGGCCGCAGCGCGGGCGGCGCTCCGTACGGGGCGTGACCGTACGGAGAAGGACCGTACGGGGGAGGACCGTGCGGCGGCTGGCCGTGCGGCGGCTGGCCGGGCGGAGGCGGCGGGGGACCCCAGGGCGGCTGCCCGCCCCCGGATGGCGGAGCGGAGTCGCCGCCAGGGGCGGTCCACGGGGAAGCGGAAGGCCCGCCGTAGGGCGGGGGCTGCTCCGCGGCCCAGCCTGGCGGCCTCTCTGACGTGGGACCCTGACCGTCTGACATATCCCAATCCTGGCACGCTGGGCGGGTGGGTGGCGTCCCGCCGTCGATCCGATCGTCTCTTGCCCCCCATTCCACGCCATTCTGTGTGTTCCTGCGCGTTTCGGCGTGGCGGATCCGGTCCAGGGTGGCCGAGAAGCCGCCTGTTACCGCAGACTGAAGGGGAGCGGTCGTGGTGCGAGCCTGGTATTCGCCTTCCGCGGGTCTCATGTCACACTCATGGGCCGAGCGGGGGTAACCTTCACCGACCGTGCAGGTATGTCCCAAAATGCGTAAACGAATGAGGGGCCATGAAAGGTCGCGTGCTGGTCGTCGACGACGATGCCGCTCTCGCCGAGATGCTGGGCATCGTGTTGCGTGGAGAGGGCTTCGAACCATCCTTTGTCAGTGACGGCGACAAGGCACTGGACGCGTTCCGTGACACGCGTCCGGATCTCGTCCTGCTCGACCTGATGCTGCCCGGCGCCGACGGCATCGACGTCGCCCGGAGGATCAGGGCGGAGTCCGGCGTGCCGATCGTCATGCTGACAGCCAAGAGCGACACCATCGACGTGGTGCTCGGGCTGGAGTCGGGCGCCGACGACTACATCGTCAAACCCTTCAAGCCGAAGGAACTGGTCGCGCGGGTCCGCGCGCGCCTGCGCCGCACCGACGAGCCGACCCCCGAGATCCTGCAGATAGGGGATATCACGATCGACGTGGCGGGCCACTCGGTCAAGCGCGGCGACGAGACCATCAACCTCACGCCGCTCGAGTTCGACCTGCTCGTCGCCCTGGCCCGCAAGCCGCGCCAGGTCTTCACCCGCGAGGTCCTGCTGGAGCAGGTCTGGGGCTACCGCCACGCGGCCGACACCCGCCTGGTGAACGTGCACGTCCAGCGCCTCCGCGCCAAGATCGAGAAGGACCCCGAGCACCCCGAGATCGTGGTGACGGTCCGCGGCGTCGGCTACAAGGCCGGCCCCGCCTAAATCAGGCAGCCCCCAGCCATGCCCCCGACGAATACCAGACGTTCGCGCCGCCGGACGTTCCGCCAGATCCTCGGCGGCGTCCGGCGGCGGGCTCGGCGTGCGGTGGGCACGGCACGGCGGATCTGGCGGCGCTCGCTCCAGCTCCAGGTCGTCACCAGCACCCTGGTGATCTCCCTGATCGTGGTGGTGGTGCTGGGCATCTTCCTGTCCGACCAGGTCAACAACTCGGTCATCGAGCGCCGCCAGCAGTCCGCCGCGAGCGAGGCCGCCGCTGACAGGCTCCAGATCACCGACGCGCTCTCCCGGCGCGACGACGACCAGGCCAAGTCCTCCGACCCGGGCAAGAGCGTGCCGCCCGACCCGCTCGACGAGGTGATGGACAACATCATCGGCACCGGCAGGGACGGCTGGAAGAAGCGCTACGAGGTGCTGATCCTCAACGTCGACCAGCCGGGCAGGTCACGCGCGTCGGGCAACGTCAGCCAGGCGAACATCCCCGAGGCGCTGCAGCAGATGCTGCGCCGCCAGGCGGAGAAGTTCATCGACCGGCCGCAGCGCTACACCGAGCCGATCAAATTCCCCGGCGAGAGCCACCCCCGCCAGACTCTGGTCATCGGCGCCATCATCCACGTCAACGGCAGCTACGAGGTCTACCACTTCTTCCCGTTCGACGAGGAAGAGCAGATGCTGTCGAACGTCCGGCTGGCCATCGTCGCGGTCGGCTTCGGGCTGGTGCTGCTGCTCGCCGCGATCGCGTACCTCGTCGCCCGCCAGGTCGTCACCCCGGTCCGGCTCGCCCGCCAGGCCGCCGAGCGGCTCGCCGCAGGCAAGCTCGACGAGCGGCTCAAGGTACGCGGCGAGGACGACCTGGCCAGGCTGGCCACCTCGTTCAACGAGATGGCCGCCAACCTCGCGCTCAAGATCCACCAGCTGGAGGAGCTGTCGCAGGTGCAGCGGCAGTTCGTCTCCGACGTCTCGCACGAGCTGCGCACCCCGCTGACCACCGTCCGGATGGCCGCCGACCTGCTGTACGACGCGCGCGAGGACTTCGAGCCGATGGCCGCCCGCTCCGCCGAGCTGATGCAGGCCCAGCTCGAACGGTTCGAGTCGATGCTCGCCGACCTGCTGGAGATCAGCCGGTACGACGCGGGCGCCGCCACCCTGGACCTCGACTCCGTCGACATCCGCGACGTGGTGCTGCGCGCCATCGCCGACTCCGAGGCGCTGGCCGAGCGCCACAGCACCCGCTTCGAGCTGCGGCTGCCGAACGAGCCGTGCATGGCCGAGGTCGACAACCGCCGGGTCGAGCGCATCCTGCGCAACCTGCTGTTCAACGCCATCGAGCACGGTGAGGGCCGCGACGTCGTGGTCACCGTCGGCGCCGACAGGGACTCGGTCGCGGTCGCGGTGCGCGACCACGGCATAGGGCTCAAGCCCGGCCATGACACGCTGGTGTTCGACCGGTTCTGGCGGGCCGACCCGTCGCGGGCCCGGACCATCGGCGGCACCGGGCTCGGCCTGGCGATCTCCCGCGAGGACGCCGGGCTGCACGGCGGCTGGCTGCAGGCGTGGGGCCAGCCGGGCGAGGGCTCGCAGTTCCGGCTCACGCTCCCCAGGAAGGCCGGGGCCGACCTCAAGGGCTCCCCGCTGCCGCTGGTCCCGCCCGAGATCGAGATGCGCCGCACCTGGCGCGGCGGGATGACCCCGGTCCTGCTGCCGGCGACGGGAGACGGAGGCGGGCATGAGGAGGGTTAGACCGCTCTGCAGCGCCGCCGCCTTCGCGCTCGCCCTGCTCCTGGCCGTCACCGGCTGCGCCGTCATCCCCGTGGGCGGGCCGTTCCCGGTGGACGAGGCGGGCAGCGGCGACTCCGTCAGCGTGCCGTTCCAGCGCATGGTCGCCGTCGCGCCGCAGCCCGACTGGGGGCCGCAGCAGGTCGTCGAGGGCATGCTGGCCGCGATGGCCGCCTACCACGACGACCCCTCCGTACTGCCTCAATACCTGACAGAGGAGGCCCGGCGGGTCTGGAAGCCGGACGGCGCGATCACCGTGATCGACAACTCGTTCCGCTTCGGCGACCTGGTCGAGAACAAGGACAAGCAGGAGACCATCGTCACCATCCAGGGCAACAAGACCGCCCAGATCAACGAGGACGACACGTACGTGCCCGTCAGCCCCTCGGACGACAACAAGATCAACCGCCCGGTCACCCTGGTCAAGGACGCCTCCGGCGCCTACAAGGTCAACGCCCTGCAGCAGGGCCTGCTGCTCACCGACGCCGACGTGCGCCGCGCGTACCGGCCCACCAACCTCTACTACCTCAACGGCACCTCCGGCGCCGACCCGCAGCCCGACAGACTGGTCGTCGACCGGGTGCGGCTGCGCATAGACGCCGACAAGAGCTTCGCCCAGACCATCATCGAACGCCTCATCGAAGGGCCGACCAGCGGGCTGCAGGGCGCGGTCGGCAACGAGTTCCCCGAGGGCGCCAGGGTGCGGTGGATCCGGTCCAGCGACGACCGCGTCGTCATCAACCTGGGCGGGCCCTTCGACCCGGGCCGGACCTTCACCCAGGGCCTCCAGGCCCAGCTCAGGGCCAGCCTCAGCGGCAACAACCTGGCCACCGGCCGCACCCTCGAAGTGCTGCTCGACGGCGAGCAGTTCTACTCGTCGAGCCCGCTCACCGTCCCGGCCACCCTGCCGGAGAGCTGGCTGGGCAACGACGACCGGCAGGTGTTCTACTCCAGCGGCGGCGCCGTCTTCAAGCTCGTCAACGACGGCGAGGGCCAACCGGTGGCCGGCCCCGCCGGGCAGCCCAACCACGGCTACACCGGCTTCGCCATGTCCAAGAACGGCGACCGGATCGCCGCCCGCTCCGCCGCCGGCGGCATCTGGGTGACCAGGCACGCCCTGGACGGCCGCTGGGAGGAGTCCATCCCCGGCGCCGACCTCACTGACCCGTCCTGGCACCGCGACGGCAGCCTGTGGACGTTCGACCGGCAGAACGGCGAGGTGATCCGCTCCCACCCGATCACCGGCGGCGGCCCCGAACGCGTCGCCGCCCCCGCACTCCAGGGGCTGAACGTCACCTCGCTGCGGATGGCCAGGAACGGCGTCCGCGTCGCGGTCACCGTCGGCTCCAGCCGGGTCCAGGTCGGCGCTCTCACGGGCGGCGGCGGCAACGCGATGCTCAGCAACTTCCAGACGCTCACCACCGTCTCCGGCAGCGACGAGATCCTCGACATCGCCTGGAGCGACGGCGGCCACCTCCTGGTCCTCGTCCAGACCAAGGCCGGCCAGGTCGTCAAGGAGATCAACGTCGGCGACGGCGAGACCGCCCAGCTCCCGACCACCAACAAGCGCCTGGAGCGCCTGGCCGCCCTCGGCGACATCATCCTCGCCACCACCGAGGACAGCAACGAGATCCTCGAATACAGCCGCGACAAGCAAACCTGGACCCCCAAGCCCGCCACCGCCGTAGACCACCCCCTCTTCGCCCTCGGCTGACCCCTCCCGCCTCCATCGGCCGGTCGCGTGTTCCGGGGGAGTGCCTGGGGGATGGTCGGTCGGCCTTTCCCCTGTGTGGTGCCGAGGTCGGTCGGTGCGCGGACCTCATGGGGTGTCACTGGAGGACGGCCGGGCACCCTTCCTCTGCGCTGTGCGGGGACGTCGGCTGATCTTTTGCAGTCGGCCACCCCCTCATTACGCCACGCCGACGTCGGCGGCTGGTGTCCTGAGAATGCGGTAGTTGTCGGTTTTTGTGGATCTTTGAGTGATCGGGCGGGCACGGAAAGTGTCGGTGGCGTTGGGCATGCTGGGGCGCGTGTTCGCTGCTCTGCTCGACGTCGTTCTGCCGCAGCCGTGCCTCGGCTGTGGCGTGCCCGGTACGCGGTTGTGTGAAGACTGTTTGGCGGGTGTCGCCGCGCCTGCTCCTCGCAGGCCCGCTCCTTGTCCCGACGGTCTGCCCGTGTGCTGGTCCGCTGCTCCGTACGAGGGGACGGTCCGAAGAGCGGTGATCGCCTACAAGGAACGTGGTGAAGCGGTCCTGGCGGCGCCTCTGGCCGATCTCCTGGCATTCACCCTGCTCGCCGCTCTCAACCGCGCCCGGCAGGCGAATGAGGGCCCGCTGGAGGGCATTCAGCCTGTGCTCGTGGTGCCGGTGCCGAGCAGGCGGGCCGCCGTCAGGGGACGCGGACACGATCACGTGAGCACGCTGGCGGATGGGGTGGTGCGCCGCCTGCGCCCGTACGGGGTCTCGGCCCGCCTCTGGCCCGCGCTGCGGCAACGACGGAAGGTGACCGACCAGGCGGGGCTCAGCTCATCCGACCGGGTGGCGAACCTGGCGGGATCCTTCTCCGTACCTGAGGGTGCAGCCCGTGACCAGGGAGGTGCCGCTCGTGTGCCGTCACCCGCCGACCGGGTGGTCATCGTGGACGACGTCGTCACCACGGGGGCCACGCTGGCGGACGCCGCGCGGGCGTTACGAGACGCGGGGGCGACGGTCCCGCTGGCCGTCACCGTCGCGGCGACACGCCGAATCTCACGGAATGATTACGGTCACCGTCAGTGAAGATGACACCCGCCTGCCAAAAGATCGCCTGTTACTACCACACAGGATCGGAGCGCAGCTCATGAGGTCACAGATCCCCTGCCTGCGACAGCGCGGCGGACCTGCCAAGACACCGGACCCGCCGCCACGGCCTGAGAAAATCACGGAAAGTGATCGTTTGAGCCGCCTCCCGGCTGACATTCGCCGCCGATCCGGATAGCGTCTGAACATGGCACCCGTTCGGGTCCGTGGTTGCGCAGAGCCGGGGCTCCCGGCTCCGCTAGCCGATGCCAGCCGCAGGCGAAACGGCCCACGTAAGGCGACTTTTCGTCGACCGATCACGGTGCGGCTTAGGGGTAAGTCCTGCCTTCCCGGAGGTCCAGATGTCCTCCGTAAGAGGAGAAGGGCGGTAGTGGCATCAGAGCTGCGAAACCCTCAGCAGGCGAATGTGGGGTCGAAGACCAGGTCGGCCGGGCGGGTGCCGCCTGCGTTCCCGGTGACGAGTAGTCGGAAGAGGGTAACGGTGAGAGAAAGGCAGACAGCAGAAGACCCCGCCCGGCACCAGGCGAGTCGTCGGGCGCTCTATCTCAGTCGTTAGACGAAGGGGGGCTGTTGCATGGACATCATCGTCAAGGGCCGGCACACGGGAGTGAGTGATCGGTTCCGAGACCAGGTGACGACCAAGCTGGCCAGGATCGAGCGTCTGGACAACAAACTCATCCGAGTCGATGTGGAGGTCTCGAAGGAGCGCAACCTGCGCGCCGCCGACCAGCGAGAGCGGGTCGAACTGACCATTCTCACCCGCGGCCCCGCGATCCGTGCTGAGGCCTGCGCCGACGACCGGTTCGCCGCCCTCGACATCGCGATGGACAAGCTGGAAGGGCGCCTCAGGAGGCTCGCCGACCGGCGCAAGGTCCATCACGGCAACCACAAGCCGCCCTCCCTGGCGGAGATCGCGTCGAGCCCCGAGCTGTTCGCGCCCGCACCGCGGAAAGCCGAGCCGCGCAGAGCGGAGCCGGCCCCCGAGGAGGCCGAGTTCGAAGACCGGCTGCCCGACGACAAGCAGTACGACGACATCGTCCCCATAGAGATGGACGGCGACGGCCCTCTGATCGTCCGGGAGAAGCACCACAAAGCAGAGCCCATGACCATCGACCAGGCCCTCCTCGAGATGGAACTGGTCGGACACGACTTCTATCTGTTCCGAGACAAGGAGAGCGGCCTGCCGTCCGTCGTCTACAAGCGCCGTGGGTACAACTACGGTGTGCTGCGGCTCGTAGAGCACTGACGGACCGCGAAAAGATCTTCTCGACCACCCGAGAACCGCGGCACACGTGCCATCATGGCGGTTCGACGGCTCTGGCCCCCGACGAGGAGGAGACGTGAGCGAGCTCAGTCAGGTGAAGATGGGCGAGCGCATCGAGGAGGACACCACGGTCGCGAGCCGCATCGAGGAGGCCGCGTGACGCACTCCGGCGAGGCGCGCGCCTCCGGCGGCGAGCCGATCCGCGTGATGATCGTGGACGATCACGAGCTGATCAGGCGCAGCCTGGCGTTGGCGCTGGCCGCGGAGCCTGACATCGAGGTGGTCGGGGAAGCGAGCGACGGGCAGGAGGCGGTCGAGCTGGCCGACCGCCTCATGCCCGACGTGGCGCTGATGGACGTCCGCATGCCGCGGCAGGACGGGATCGAGGCGACCAAGGGCATCAAGAGCTCCGTGCCGAGCACCCGCATCATCATGCTGACGGTGAGCGACGAGGAGGAGGACCTCTTCGAGGCGATCAAGGCGGGAGCGACGGGCTACCTGCTGAAGGACGTCCAGATCAACGACGTGCCCGCCGCGGTGCGCGGCGTGCACGAGGGTCAGTCGCTGATCAACCCGGCCATGGCGGCCAAGCTCATCAGCGAGTTCGCCAACATGAGCCGCAAGGAGACCGAACGCCCGCCGCAGCTGCCGGTGCCGCGGCTGACGGAGCGCGAGATGGAAGTCCTGCGGCTCGTCGCCAAGGGGATGAACAACCGGGAGATCGCCAAGCAGCTGTTCATCTCCGAGAACACGGTGAAGAACCACGTCCGCAACATCCTGGACAAGCTGCAACTGCACTCGCGGATGGAGGCCGTCGTCTACGCGGTCCGCGAACGCATGCTGGAGATCACCTGAGACGCCCGCCCGCCGCCCGCCACTCCGTTGAGAGGGCGGGCGGCCGGACCCGGGTCATCGAACCGACACCGAGTAAGGCTCCTACGGCGGGCGGGTCAGCGGCCCACGTCGAGTTGAACCTCGTAGCGCGCAGGTCAGCAGACCGACGCTGAATAGAGCGCTGGCGGCGCGGGGGCAGCGGCCCACGCCGGGGCGAGTTCTGGTGTTGGTTAATGGATCGGCGTTGCGTTGAGTGCTGCGGCGAGTTCTGGGGGGTCGGTGTGTTCGACTCGTACGTTGTCGCAGCCCACCCATGCGGCGGCCGACCAGAGGGCCTCGCGCATGGCCTCGACCCAGCGGGCGCTGGTCAGGCCCGGCTCCAGGCTGAGCTTCCTGGCCACCAGCGTGGTGCCTTCGCGGGCAGGGTCCACCCGGCCGATCAGGCGGCCACCGGCCAGCACCGGCATCGTGTAGTAGCCGTGGACGCGCTTGTGTTTCGGCACGTACAGCTCAAGCTGGTAGTTGAAGCCGAAGACGCGCTCGACGCGGCTGCGGTACCAGATCAGCGAGTCGAACGGGGAGACCAGCGTCGTGCGGTGACGCCCGCGCGGCTCCGACTCCAGGGCGGCCGGGTCGGCCCAGGCGTTGGCTCCGCCCGTACCAGTGCCGCGCGCCCGGGTGGTGGCCCCGCTCGTGCCGTTCCCGTACGCCTGGGTGCTGGCTCCGCCCGTGTCGTTCCCGCGCGCCCCGCCGGTGCCGTTGCCGTGCGCCCCGGTGTCGGCCCCGCTGGTGCCGGAGCCGGTGCCGGTGCCGGTGCCGGTGCCGGAGCCAGAGTCAGAGCGCGTGCCGGAGTTGGTGCCGTTGCCGCGGGTGCGGACTTCGGGCCAGCCGTGGACGCGGACCGGTGTCAGACCGGCGGCGCCGCTGGCCAGGGCCTCGTCGAGGATCGCGGCGTGGCTGCCGCGCAGGCGGAGGAAGTCGATCAGGTCGGAGCGGGTGGCGACGCCCAGGGAACGGCCCGCGATGGTGGCGAGCCGGGTGATGCACTCCTCGTCGGAGAGGTCCTCGGCCAGCAGGTCGGCGGGCACCACCCGTTCGGCCAGGTCGTAGACGCGGCGCCAGCCCACCCGGCGGGTGCAGACGATCTCGCCGATGTCGAGCAGCCATTCGAGGCCGATCTTGGCGTCGGACCAGTCCCACCACGGGCCGCCGTTCTTGGCGCCGCCGACGTCGGCGGTGGTGAGGGGGCCGCTGTCGCGGACTTGCTGGAGCAGGTCGCCGACGCTGTCGGGCACCTGGTGCCAGCGGTAGCGGCGCTCCCGGTAGGCGCGCCGCCGGAACGCGTAGAGCGGCCAGTGCTCGATCGGCAGGAGGCAGGCGGCGTGGCACCAGTATTCGAAGCTGCGGGCGGGAGAGTCCCAGTAGGCCCGCTCGACGGCGGGCCGGCCGACCGGGCCGAGCCGGGCGTAGGCGACGAGTTCGTGGGAGCGGGCGAGCACCGAGATGGTGTCGAGCTGGACGGCGCCGAGCCTGCGGAGCATGGCCGGCACCCCGCCCCGGCGGCTGTCGGAGCCGAGCAGCCCTTGGGCGCGCAGGATGATCCGGCGCGCCTCGTCGGGGGTCAGGTCGATCATGCGTGTGACTCCGTACGGGAGGGCATGGCCGGAATGCTAGCCACGGCCACCGACAAAAAAGCCGCCCGGGAATCAGTCGCGACCGGCTCGCGTTGAAACGCTGTGAGCCGGTTGTCATCGAGGATGTTCTCGGAGGGGCCGCCGCGAGGGGTGCCCGCTCCGAGGAGGGAACGTCAGCGGTGGTCTTCGGCGCGCAGCCCCGACCGGGGTGCGTCGATCACCACGTCCGTGAAGATGTCGAAGACGAGGGCGAGGATGCCGCCCACGACGAACACGCCGGCGCCGATCCAGACGACCATCCAGTTGTCCAGGGTCAGGCCCACACCGGCGATCACCGACCCGATCAGCATCACCGTCACGGCGAGCCACGAGGACGCGCGGCCGCCGTGGCTACCGAGATTTTCGGTCTGTTCCGACTTCTGGCCTTCGGCCATGACAAATCCCTCCTTGCCCGGATATCCCGGTTACCGGGGCGAACCGGTCCTTGACCGGCGTACCATCCGCCCTCTCAGTATTCTCCCAGACGACTCCTGTGCCCTTGTCGGCACGGTGGCTGTGTCTGGTGGGAGAACCGCCTACGATGGCACCGGGGAAGTTTTGTCTCGGCCTCTCCTCCTGGCGGCGCCGCCGGGGTAGACCTGCGAGGAGCTTTACATACAGTGGTAGCCATTCTCGACAAGATCCTACGCGCCGGCGAAGGCAAGACTCTGCGCAAGCTCAAGCGAATCGCAGACCAGGTCAACTCCATTGAAGACGACTTCACGAGCCTGACCGACGCCGAGCTGCGCGCCCTGACAGACGAGTTCAAAGAGCGCCATGCCGACGGTGAGTCGCTCGACGACCTGCTTCCCGAAGCGTTCGCGACCGTACGCGAGGCCGCACGCCGCGTGCTCGGCCAGCGTCACTTCGACGTGCAGATCATGGGCGGCGCCAACCTCCACATGGGCAACATCTCGGAGATGAAGACCGGTGAGGGCAAGACCCTCACCTGTACTCTCCCCGCCTACCTCAACGCCCTGTCCGGCAAGGGCGTCCACGTGATCACGGTCAACGACTACCTCGCCAAGCGCGACGCCGAGATCATGGGCCGTGTCCACCGCTTCCTCGGCCTCGAGGTCGGTGTGATCCTCTCCGGCCAGTCCCCCGACGAGCGCCGCAGGATGTACGCCGCCGACATCACGTACGGCACCAACAACGAGTTCGGCTTCGACTACCTCCGCGACAACATGGCGTGGACGCTCGACGAGTGCGTGCAGCGCGGCCACAACTACGCCATCGTCGACGAGGTCGACTCGATCCTCATCGACGAGGCCCGGACCCCGCTGATCATCTCCGGCCCCGGCGAGCAGTCCGGCAAGTGGTACCAGGAGTTCGCCAAGATCGTCCCGCGCCTGCGCCGCGGCGTCGAGGCGAAGAACCCGGGCGAGGAGAGCACCGGCGACTACATCGTCGACGAGAAGAAGCGCACGGTCGGCATCCTCGAGTCCGGTGTCGAGAAGGTCGAGGACTGGCTCGGCATCGACAACCTCTACAAGCCCGAGCACACCCACCTGGTCGGCTTCCTGAACAACGCCCTGAAGGCCAAGGAGCTGTTCAAGAAGGACAAGGACTACATCGTCTCCGACGGCGAGGTCCTCATCGTCGACGAGTTCACCGGCCGCGTCCTGCACGGCCGCCGCTACAACGAGGGCATGCACCAGGCCATCGAGGCCAAGGAAGGCGTGCCGATCAAGGACGAGAACCAGACTCTCGCCACGGTCACCCTGCAGAACTACTTCCGCCTCTACACCAAGCTCGCCGGCATGACCGGCACCGCGACCACCGAGGCCAACGAGTTCCACCAGACCTACAAGCTCGGCGTCGTCCCGATCCCGACCAACCGGCCGATGATCCGCAAGGACCAGCCGGACGTCGTCTACAAGACCGAGGACGCCAAGTTCAACGCGGTGGTCGAGGACATCAAGGAGCGCCACGAGCTCGGCCAGCCGGTCCTCGTCGGCACCACCTCGGTGGAGAAGTCCGAGCGGCTGTCGAAGGCGCTGCGCCGCCGCGGCATCCCGCACGAGGTGCTCAACGCGAAGAACCACGCGCGTGAGGCGTCGATCATCGCCGAGGCGGGCCGCAAGGGCGCCGTCACCGTCGCCACCAACATGGCCGGCCGAGGCACCGACATCATGCTCGGCGGCAACCCCGAGTTCCGCGCCGACCAGGAGCTGCGCCAGCGCGGCCTCGACCCGGTCGAGACGCCGGAGGAGTACGAGAAGGCCTACCCCGAGGCGCTGGAGAAGGCCAAGGCCGCGGTGAAGGCCGAGCACGAGGAGGTCACCGAGCTGGGCGGCCTCTACGTGCTGGGCACCGAGCGCCACGAGTCGCGCCGCATCGACAACCAGCTCCGCGGCCGTTCCGGCCGTCAGGGCGACCCGGGCGAGTCCCGCTTCTACCTGTCGCTCGGCGACGACCTGATGCGCCTGTTCAACTCGGCCCGGGTCGAGATGATCATGACGCGGCTCAACATCCCCGACGAGCAGCCGATCGAGTCCGGCATCGTCTCCAAGGCCATCGCCTCCGCCCAGCACCAGGTCGAGCAGCAGAACTTCGAGATCCGTAAGGAAGTTCTGAAGTACGACGAGGTGATGAACCGCCAGCGCAAGGTGATCTACGCCGAGCGCCGGCGCGTGCTGGAGGGCGCCGACCTGCACGAGCAGGTGCGCGGCTTCATCGAGAACGTCATCGACGGCTACGTCGACGGCGCCATCGCCGACGGCCTGCCGGAGGAGTGGGACCTCGAGAAGCTGTGGAAGGCCTTCAGCGGCCTCTACCCGATCTCCGTCAAGCTGGAGGACCTCCTGGAGGAGGTCGACGGCCAGCAGAACCTGAGCGACGATGTGATCAGGGAGCGCGTGAAGAAGGACGCGCTGGAGGCGTACGCCAGGCGTGAGGAGGAGTGGGGCCCCGAGGCCACCCGCGACCTGGAGCGGCGGGTCATCCTGTCCGTCCTCGACCGCAAGTGGCGCGAGCACCTCTACGAGATGGACTATCTCCGCGAGGGCATCGGCATGCGGGCGTACGCGCAGAAGGACCCGCAGATCGAGTACCAGCGCGAAGGCTACGAGATGTTCAACGCGATGCTCGAAGGCATCAAGGAGGACTCCGTAGGCTTCCTGTTCAACCTGGAGGTGGAGGTTCAGGAGAACCCCATCGTCGAGGAGCAGCAGGAAGACCCGATGCTGGCCGAGACGCGCTCCATCATCGCGCGCGGCCTGCGCGGCCCCGACCGTCCGGCGGAGCTCGAATACACCGCGCCCGGCGAGCAGGGCGAGGTCGAGCACACCCGGGTCCGCACCACTCCGGCCGAGCGCGCCGCCTACGGCAACGTCGAGCGCAATGCCCCGTGCCCGTGCGGCTCGGGCAAGAAGTACAAGCGCTGCCACGGCGACCCGAAGAACGCGAACAACTGACGCGCTGACGGAGCCCCCGCCCGGGAAACGGGCGGGGGCTCCCGCGTTCTCAGGCCGTCTCGAAGTCCGTGCAGAGCCACTGCACGCCCCGGCGTTCCAGGCGGAGCGCCAGTACGTGGTCGCGCTCGCCGCCGTGGACCATCAGACACATCTCCACGGCGCCGTCGCGGGGCTCCTTGACGTGGGGGACTCCGACGAAGGGCGGGCGCGGGGTGTCGATCATGCGGCCGGCCCGTACCAGCTCGCGGTAGGCCTGGTCGGTGAGCCGGTCGGCGACCGTCTCCGGAGGCCGCCGGCCGGACAGCACCTCGGCCAGCGCCTGGCCGAGGTGGCGGAGCCGGCGCTCGTCGGGGAGCGTCCCGGGCGGGCCGAAGACGAGGGGCGCGTCGAGCGCGAGCGAGCCGTGGACCTCGGGAAAGGGCGACATCGGAGCCTCCGGGGGTCGGGGGTGAGGGACGGTACTGAGAGGTTCCGGCCTCGGCCCGGGATACACGGGACGCCAACTTCCCCGCTTCCCGCCCCGGTTCGCGGTGGAAGGCGAAGAAGATCACCGCGAGTTGGAGTGGTCGCCTGCGGCGCGGCCCCGGGTTGCGGTCCTCGGGACGCGGCGCGTGGTCATGACCGAATCGGACCTCGGGACGCGCCGTGCGGTCATGACCGCATCGGGGTCGCCTCGCCCGAGTCCACGTCCGGTTCGGGCTCGCGGCCGGGGGTCATGATGTTCAGCCGCCGGATGAGGAAGCTGAAGACCAGGTAGTAGACGGCCCCGTACACCACGCCGAGCAGGAGGATGCCCGGCAGGTTCTGGGTGTTGGACTTGCTGGCGTTGAGCAGCAGGTCCAGCAGGCCCGCCGAGAAGCCGAAGCCGAGCTGCCCGCCGATCAGCGTGGTCAGCGCCATCGCCAGCCCGGTCAGCACGGCGTGCACGGCCAGCAGCAGCGGCGCGACGAAGATGAACGCGAACTCGATCGGCTCGGTGATTCCGGTGACGAACGAGGCCAGCGCCGCCGACAGCATGATGCCGCCGACCGTGGCCCGCCGGTGCGGGGGAGCGGCCCGCCACATGGCCAGCGCGGCGGCCGGCAGCGCGAACATCATGATGGGGAAGAACCCGGCCATGAACTGCCCCGACTCGGGCGCGCCGCCGAAGTAGCAGTTCCAGTCGCCGCTGAGCACCCGCCCGTCCACCTCGCAGGTGGGCACCACGTGCCAGACGATGGAGTTGGCGAAGTGGTGCAGCCCCAGCGGGATGAGCAGCCGGTTGATCAGCCCGTACAGGCCGGTGCCGAGCGGCCCGAGCGTGGTCAGCGCCTCCCCGGCGCTGCCGATCCACTCGCCGAGGATCGGCCAGACCCAGCCGATGAGCACGCCGAGTCCGAGCGCCACGAACGCGGTGAGGATGGGCACGAACCGCCGGCCGCCGAAGAACGCCAGCCACGCCGGCAGCTTGATCCGGTGGAACCGCTGCCACAGCAGCGCGCTGACCAGCCCCATCAGGATGCCGCCGAGCACCTTGGTGGGGTTCTGCAGGCCGTGGTCGATGATCTCGATGATGCCCTGGTCCTGGACCGCCCGCAGGGTCACGGTCTCGCGGATGGTCGACCCGGCGAACATCACCTTGCTCACCCGGTCGAACACCAGGTAGCCGACCATGGCGGCGAGCGCCGTGGTGCCGTCGGACTTGCGCGCGAAGCCGATGGCCACGCCGACGGCGAACAGCAGCGGAAGGTTCTCGAACAGGGCCTCGCCGGCCGCCGCCATCACGGCGGCGACCTCGGTCATCCAGGCGAAGCCCGGCACGTCGGCCAGCCCGCCGGGCTCGGCGCCGTTGGAGCCCAGCATGTCGGGCTGGCCGAAGCGGAGCAGCAGGGCGGCCACGGGGAGGGCGGCGATGGGCAGCATGAGCGAGCGTCCCAGCCTCTGCAGCACGTTCATCAGGCGGGAGAACGGCGAAGGCCGGGCGGCGGTGGTCTCGTTCACCGGGTGTTCCTCCGGGTCGGGCCCTCAACCCCGTCTTGCGGGCATTTCCAGTACGGTGCGTAGCTGGTAGCGGTCCGCCCGGTAGGTGGACACTCCCAGTTCGGCGCAGATTCCCCCGGAGAACGATCTGCGCTGGAGCAGCAGCACGGCGCCGCCGCGGGGCAGTTTGAGCAGGTCGGCGTCGCTCGGGTCGGCGATGCCGCCGTCGATGGTCAGCTCGCCCGCGTCCATGACCAGCCCGTAGCGCTGCTCCAGCAGCTCGTACAGCGACCTGTCGGTCAGGTCCTGGTCGGCGAGGTCGGGGGCGAGCTTGACCGGGATGTGGGCGCGTTCGATCGACAGCGGCTCCCCGTCGGCGGTGCGCAGCCGTTCGATGAAGTGGACGTCCTCGCCCGGCTGGATGCCGAGCTCCCTGGCCAGGTGGGCGCTGGCGCGCATGGTGCGCCGGTCGAGGTCGCGCGCGCCGGGCACCATGCCCCTGGAACGCATGTCCTCGGTGAACGAGGTGAGCTGGAGGGCCAGCTCGATCTTGGGCCGGGCGACGAAGGTGCCCTTGCCCGGCACCCGGTGCAGGCGGCCCTCGGAGACCAGGTGGTCGACCGCCTGGCGCACGGTCATCCGCGACAGGCCGAAACGCTGGCAGAGCTCGCGCTCGGACGGGATCGCGGCGCCGATGCTCAGCTCGTCGCTGTCGATCAGGTCGAGCAGGATCTCGCGGAGCTGGAAGTACTTGGGCACCGGGCTGTCCGGGTCGATCTGGGCCACGGGATCCTCCCCTCGCTCGGGCCTGTCTGATGAGTTATGGTTCTCACTGGTCTAGTCCGGACTAGACCACATGCCCCGAAACAGGGTCAAGTCTCCCCTAGGAATGAGCCCCCTGATGACCAAGATGCGCAGCGAGATCGCCGAGCAGCCGGAGGCGCTGCAGGCTACGCTCGACTCCCTGCTGCCGAGGATCGACGAGGTACGCGCGCTGGGCGAGCGGACCCGGCAACTGCTGTTCATCGCGCGTGGCACCTCCGACAACGCGGCAGTCTACGGCCGGTACCTGATGGAAGCGCACACCGGGCGGCTGTCCGGGCTCGCCGCCCCCTCCATCGCCACCGCCTACCGCAGCAAACTCGACCTCGAAGGCGTGCTGGCCGTCGGGATATCGCAGTCGGGCCGTACCGAGGAGATCGTGGAGACCCTCGCCTGGGCCAAAGACTGCGGAGCCGTCACCGTAGGCATCACCAACGGCGGCCCGGACAGCCCGCTCGCCGCCTCCGCCGACCTGGCCTGGTGCACCGTCGCCGGCAAAGAGGAGGCGGTCCCCGCAACCAAGACCTACACGACCGCGCTCGCCGCGCTGGCCGTGCTGGCGCTCGGGCTCGGCGCCGACGTGGACCGGGACGACCTGCTGCGGGTGCCCGAGGCCGTGGAGAAGCTGATCGCCGCGCCGGGCGACCTGGACGCGATCGTCGAAGGCCTTACGGACAAGCACGGCATGGTGGTCTCCGCCCGCGGCCTGGCCTTCTCCACCGCCCTGGAGACCGCGCTCAAGCTCAAGGAAGCCTGCTACCTGCACGCGATGGGCCTCTCGTACGCCGACCTGCTGCACGGCCCGATCGCCGTCGTCGACCGCGACACCCCGGCGCTGCTGATCGCCGCCGAGAGCGGCCCCACGCTGCAGGGCACGGTCGCGCTGGCCGAGCGGGTCGTCGCGGCGGGCGCCGCGGCGTTCACGATCGGTGGCGGCAGGGCCCTGGCGGAGGCGGGCACGGCCGCGATGAACGGCCCCGACCTGCCCGAATGGGTCGCCCCGATGGGCCTCGTCATCCCGGGGCAGCTGATCACCGAGGCGCTCGCCAGGAGGCTGGGCATCGACCCCGACGCGCCGCGCGGCCTGAACAAAGTGACCCAGACGGACTGACCCCCGCCTGAGTAGCCTGGTCGCACAGCGACGGACGAGGAGGGCCTGATGGCGGCTGACGTGCACGCGCTCATCGCCGGACTGGGCGGCGCCGGCAACATCATCGACGTCGAACCCTGCATCACCCGACTGCGCACGGAGGTCCACGACGCGTCCAAGGTCGACCAGGCGGCGCTCCGGGCCGCGGGCGCCCACGGGGTGATGTCCGCGGGGAACGTGGTCCAGGTCGTCGTCGGCCCGGAGGCGGACACGATCGCGAGCGACATCGGGGACCTCATCGGCTAGAAGGCGAGGCCATGACGACTGTTCTCGCCCCGGTGGAGGGCGCGGCGGTGGGGCTGTCCGCCGTGCCCGATCCGGTGTTCTCGGCCGGGATGGTGGGGCCGGGAGCGGCGATCGACCCCTGCAGGGGACCGGGCGCGGCGGTTGCCCCCATCAGTGGAAAAATCATGAAACTGCATCCGCATGCGTACGTCATCGTGGGAGATGACGGCAGAGGCGTGCTGGTGCATCTGGGCATCGACACGGTCCAGCTCAGAGGGAAGGGGTTCCGGCTGCTCGCGGCCGAGGGCGACCGGGTCCGCGCCGGCCAGCCGGTCGTGGCCTGGGATCCCGCCGAGATCGAAGCGGGCGGGCGCTCGCCCGTCTGCCCGGTGGTGGCGCTGGACGCGCTCGACGGCACGGTGACGGCCCTGGCCGAGGGCGCCGTACGGGCCGGCGACAAGCTGTTCCAGTGGACGTGAGGTCCGGCTGGTCCGGACCGGAGACTGAGGAGGAGCGGATGGGGGAGCGGAAGGCCAGGGTGGCGGCGGAGGTGGGGCTGCACGCCCGGCCCGCGGCCACGTTCGTGCAGACGGCGATGAAGGCCCCGATGGACATCACGGTGGCGCGGACGTCCGGCGGCGACCCGGTCAGCGGCAAGAGCATCCTGCAGATCCTGGCGCTCGACGTGCGCCAGGGCGAGGAGGTCGTGATCAAGGCCGAGGGCGAGGGATCGGAGGAGATCCTCGACCGGCTCGCGGAGATCGTCTCCACCCCGTAAGAAGGTGGGCGCTGCGCTGGCGGGATCTGGATGAGGGCGGTGTACGGGCGAGATCCGGATGAGGGGCGGGACCTGCACAAGTGGCGGTACCCCGGGGGGACCCGGATAGCGTGGGAAGCATGTTGCGACGGATCGGAACGGCAGGTCTCCTGGCGATGGCGCTCACGGCGTGCGCCGGCGGAGCGGCGAGCGTCGCGCCCGCCGCGAAGCCGCCCGCGTCCGAGGCGACCCCGGCGGAGCCCGCCGTCCAGCCCACGACGGCAGGCACCGCGGTCGAGGCCCCGACCCGCGACCCGGTGCAGCGGACGCTGGCGAAGATGACCGTGCGGGAGAAGGTCGGCCAGCTGTTCATGCCGGTCATCTACGGCACCGCGGCCGGCACCGTCTCCGGCGAGAACCAGGCCCGCTACGGCGCCCAGACCCCGGCCGAGGTCATCGGCAAGTACCACCTGGGCGGTGTCATCCTCTTCCCGGCCAACGTCAAGAACGTCCGCCAGGTCGTCGGGCTCACCAACGGGCTGCAGAAGTCGTCGGAGATCCCGCTGCTGATCGGCACCGACCAGGAGAACGGCCTGGTGTCGCGGATGTCCGCGGTCATGACCCGCTTCCCCGGCGCCGCCGAGATCGGCGCCACGGGCAAGCCCGCGCTGGCGCGCGACGTGGCCCGGGCCACCGGCGCGGAGCTGCGGGCGCTCGGCGTCAACCTCGACTTCGCGCCGGTGGCCGACGTCAACATCGACCCGAAGAACCCGGTGATCGGCAAGCGCGCGTACGGTGACGATCCCGGCGAGGTGGCCAAGATGGTCGGCGCGGCCGTCAAGGGCTTCGACCAGGCGGGCGTGGCCGCCACCGCCAAGCACTTCCCGGGCCACGGCGACACCCGCATCGACAGCCACACCGGCCTGCCCGTGATCAAGCACACCCGCGCGCAGTGGGAGCGGCTGGACGCGCCGCCGTTCAAGGCCGCCATCGCCGCCGGCGTCGACGCGATCATGACGGCGCACATCGTCTTCCCGAAGCTGGACCCGTCGGGCGACCCGGCCACGCTGTCCAAGCCGATCCTGACCGGGCTGCTCAGGAAGGAGCTCGGCTTCAAGGGCGTCATCTCCACCGACGCGCTCAACATGGCGGGCGCGAGGGTGAAGTACGACGACGGCGAGGTCGCGGTCCGCGCCGTGCTGGCCGGGGCCGACCTGCTGCTGATGCCGAACGACATGCCGGAGCAGTACAAGGCGGTGCTGAAGGCGGTCGAGTCGGGGCGGATCTCCCAGAAGCGGCTGGACCAGTCGGTCACCCGGATCCTCACCCTCAAGAAGGACCGCGGCCTGCTCGGCAAGACGCCGGTCGTCTCCGCGGAGAAGGCCGCCCAGGTGGTCCGCTCGGCCGAGCACCGCAAGGTCGCCGAGCGCGTCCGCTGAGCCCGTGACAGGGGTGAGTCCGGCCGCGGTCCGTCGCCGGGCGTGTCCACCGAGCCCGCGACAGGGGTAGGCCCGTCGCCGGGCGCGTCCGCCGAGCCCGTGACCCTCTACCCTGGATCTGGTTCCGTCACGGGAAGCGATGTGGAGGGTCTGTGGTCACCGGGCTGCTGATCGACTGGGGTGGCGTGCTGACCACCAGCATGAACGACGCCATCGCCCGATGGATCGCCGCCGACCGGATCGACGGCGATCACTACAAGGAGGTCATGCGCGAGCTGGTCGACGCCGCCTACAACGGCGAGGGGGAGAACCTCATCCACGGCCTGGAGCGCGGCGAGATCGACGGCAAGGCGTTCGAGCAGGATCTGGCGGCGCGGCTGCTGACGCTCGACGGGCTGCCGCCGGTCGCCGACGGCCTGCTGGAGCGCATGTTCGCCGGTTTCGAACGCGTCGAGGCGATGTACGACATGCTGCGCGAGGTGCGCGGCCACGGCGTCAAGACCTGCCTGCTCTCCAACTCCTGGGCCAACACCTACGAGCGCGACGGATGGGACGAGATCTTCGACGCGGTCGTCATCTCCGGCGAGGTCGGCATGCGCAAGCCGGAGCCGCGCATCTTCCACCACGCGCTCGGCCTGATCGGCAAGCCGGGCGAGTCGTGCGTGTTCATCGACGACATCAAGGCCAACATCCGGGCGGCCCGCGCGCTCGGCATCGCCGGGATCCACCACCGCGACGCGGACACCACCATCCTCGAGCTCGAGTCTCTCCTCCGGCTCCCGTTGCGGCGGGCATGATGGTGCCCGTGCGAACTGCGAAAGGTGCCTGATGCGCGTCTACCTGCCGTGCACGCTGCCCGCGCTGGCCAAGGCCGTCGAGGCCGGTGAGCTGGGCCCCGCCCCGCTGACCGGTTACGCGGTGACGCCCGCGCTGATCGAGTGGTACGCCTCCGGCGACACCGAGGAACTGGAGTACGTCGCGCTCACCGAGGCCGCCCGCGCCTCGCTGCGCATGCTCGCCGCCGACCTGGCCGACGGCGTGCCCGGCGGGCACCGCCGCGTCGTGGTGGCGGCCGAGGTGCCCGACAGCGCCGTCGAGGCGGGCGCCGCCCTGGAGGACAAGGGCCGCGTACGGGTGACCGCGCCGATCCCGATGGCCAAGGTGGCGGCCGTGCACGTCGACGACGAGTACGCGGTCGCGGACGTCAAGGCGGCCATCGCCGCGCTGCCCGACGCCGACAAGGGCGACGACGACGCCCGTTTCACGGTCGACGGCGCCGAGGCCCACGAGCTGATGTGGTACGCGACACAGGAGATCCCCGATCTGCTCCGCTCGTCACTAGGCTGAACGGCGATATGACTGAACACATCGTCTGGGACTGGAACGGCACGCTCCTGCACGACCTCGACGCCGTCGTCGGAGCCACCAACGAGGTCTTCAAACCGTACGAGCTGCCCCCGCTCGACGCCGACGCGTTCCGCGCCGTCTACACCAGGCCCATCTGGGTCGCGTACGAACGACTGCTCGGCAGGCCGCTGACCGAGGGCGAGTGGGAGCTGCTCGACAACGGCTTCCACGAGGCCTACTACAAGCTGAGCGGCGTCTGCGGGCTGGCCGTCGACGCCGAGGTGGCGCTGACGACCTGGGACGGCACCCAGTCGATCTGCTCGATGGCGCCGCACGCCCAGCTCGTGCCGCAGGTCGACTCGTTCGGGATCACCCGTCACTTCACCCGCGTCGACGGGCTGATCGGCATGACCGGCGGGGAGAAGGCGGCCCACATGGCGGCCCACATCGCCTCGATCGGCGTGCGCCCCCGCGACGTGCTGGTGATCGGCGACAGCGTGGACGACGCGGTGGCGGCCCGCCACGTCGGGGCCCGCGCGGTGCTCTACACCGGCGGCATGTCGAGCAGGGCGGAGCTGGAGTCGACCGGCTTCCCGGTCGTCGACACGCTGGCCGCGGCGCTCGACCATACCTGAACCGGACAGAGCGGTGCCCCGGCGGCGCCGTTGGCCGTAACCTGGCGGGGTTCGCTTTCAGGAGGCTGCCATCAACCGCTTGGTGCTGTGGAACGTCGACCTCACGCTGGTCGACGTGTCGATCGTGACCAGGGACGCCTACGTCGAGGCGTTCCGCGCCGTGACGGGGCGACCGCTGGTCAAGCTGGTGCCGCCGATGGGCCGGCCCGACTCCGAGATCATCTTCGAGACGCTGGCGGTCAACGGCGTCGTCGCCGAGGACGATCACCTGCCGCGCTTCCTCGACGCGCTGGCCGCGGCCTTCGCCGACCGGCGCAAGCGGATCGCCAAGGAGGGCCGGGCGATGGCCGGGGCCAAGGACGCGCTCCGGTCCGTGGCCCGGCTCGACGGCGTCACCCAGACGGTGCTGACCGGCACGATCAAGAGCAACGCGATGCTCAAGCTGCGGGCGTTCGGGCTGGACAAGTACGTCGACTTCGAGCTGGGCGGCTACGGCGAGGAGCCCTACTCGAAGGCCAGCCTGCTCCAGGTCGCCCAGGGCCGGGCGCGGGACCGTCTGGGCGTCCCGTTCACGGCGGACAACACGGTGCTGATCGGCGACTCGACCCGTGACGTGCAGACCGCCCGCATCGGCGGGGCCAAGATGATCGCGGTGGCTTCCGGCCGCTCGACGGCGGCCGACCTGCGCGAGGCAGGCGCCGACATCGTCCTCCCCGACCTCTCGAACGCCGCCGAGGTGGTGGCGGCCATCGCCACCCTGACCACCCCGCTCGATCGCAAGGCCGTCTGACCAGGCCGACCGCAAGCACCGGAAAGGCCCAGGGCGGCTCGCAGCAGCCCGGGGCGGGCGGGCATTGTGGTCGGGGTGGCCCGGGAGGAACAAGCAGGCGCAGGCTGGGTGGGGTGGCCCGGGATGGACAGGCAGGCGCAGGCTGGGGGTGGGCGCGGGTTGGTCAGGTGAGTTGGCGGAGGAAGCGGGCGGCGATGGGGGCGGCTACTGAGGCGCCGGCGCCTCCGCCTTCGACGACGACGGCGAAGGCGAGGTCGCCGCGGTAGCCGATGAACCAGGCGTGGGAGGGCGGCTCTTCGCCTGAGCCGTACTCGGCGGTGCCGGTCTTGCCGGCGGTGCCGGGCGGGAAGCGGACGGCGTGCGCGGTGCCGTCGGTGACGACGGCGGGCATGAGGTCGCGCAGGGCGGCCACCACGTCCTTCTCCAGCGGGCGCGGCCGGAGCGTGCGGTCGGGCACCATCTCCTCGGCCACCACGCGGGGCGGCCGCCAGGCGCCGGAGGAGATGGCGGCGGCCACCGAGGCCATGTTGAGCGGGCTGGCCAGCACCCGGCCCTGGCCGATGGAGGCGGAGGCGAGGTCGGTGTCGTCCTTCGGGGCGGGGAACTCGGCCCGGACCGCCGGCACCCCCGGTGCGATCTTCTCGCCGAAGCCGAAGCTCCGCGCCACCTCGGCCAGGCGTCCGGCGCCGAGCCGGGACACGGTGAGGTCGCCGAAGGTGGTGTTGCACGAGTGCGCGAAGGCGTCGCGGAACGACAGGGTGCCGAAGTCCTTGTATCCGGCGTTGCGGAACGGGAAGCCGCCGATGTTCTGCTGGGCCGGGCAGGACACCTGGGCGTCCGGTTCGGCCCCGCCGGCGACGAGCGCGGCGGCGGTGACGACCTTGAAGGTGGAGCCCGGCGGGTACTTGCCGAGCAGCGCCCGGTTGAACCCGCCCGGCTTGTTCACCACGGCCAGCACTTCCCCGGTGGAGGGCCGTAGTGCCACGAGCGCGGCCGGTTTGCCGACGTTCTCCAGCGCCGCGGCTCCGGCGGCGTGCACTTTCAGGTCGATCGTGAGGCGCACCGGTTCCTTCTCGCTGGTGCCCGACAGGGTCTCGATGGGCCTGCCGCCCTCGTACAGCCGGACGTGGTTCGTCGCGCCCTCGTGGAACCGGTCGGGGTAGGTCTCGCGCAGGCCCTCGACGAGCTGCTGCACGGAGCCGGGGGCGTCGGGGGTGTCGACGCGGGTGCCGTCGGCGGCGAGCACGGGCGTGGGCTCGTCCTTGACGCGGACGGCCCGGATCGTCCGGTCCGCGGTCAGGTCGGGGTGGAGGGTGGCCGGGCTCCAGTCGATCTTCCAGGTACGGTCCCGCTCGACGAACTTGAGTTCCCCCTCGTACCGGAAGTCGGCCGCGCCCTGCACGGCGGCGTGGAAGTGGACCGAGCCGGTGGAGGCGCCGCTCGCGGCGAAGACGCCGGTCGGGACGTGGCGCTCCAGGGCGATCCGCTCGGCCTTGAGGTCGGCGAGGAAGCGCCGGTGGATGCGCTCGAAGTCGGCGGGCGGGTCGGCGACGAGCTCCCGCATTTCCGCGTAGGCGCCGCCCTCCCACGCGCTGAGGTAGGCGTCGGCCACCTCTTCCGGCGAGCCGGTGGTGCGCAGCGCCCATACGGCCCCCGCCGCCGCGAGTACCGGCACCATGATCGCCGCGCCGATCCACGGCCATCGGCGTCTGCGCCGGAGAGGAGCCTCCGGCCGAAGTTGTGAAAGTTCCCCCAGTGGTGAAGACATGAGGCGAGGACAGCAGAGGCCGACACGACCTGTCCAATACCGATATATCCCATGCATTGATATGGGTCCCGATATAGTAGCTGGTCATGGACCTGGTCCGGCACCTCCGGTACTTCACCGTACTCGCGGAGGAGCTCCATTTCGGCAACGCCGCGATCCGGCTCGGCATGGCCCAGCCGCCGCTCAGCCAGCGCATCAAGCGCCTGGAGGAGGAGCTGGGCGTGCGGCTGTTCGACCGCGGCGGGCGCCAGGTCCGGCTGACCGACGCGGGCCTGCGGCTGCTCGGCGAGGCCAGGGAGATCGTCGACCGGGTCGACCGGCTGCACGAGCTGGCCAGGCACGGCGAGGGCGCCGTGCTGAAGGTCGGTGTCCCGCCCGACCTGGCCGCCGCCGTGATCGCCGCCCTGGTGGAGGGCTTCCGCGAGGCCAACCCGGAGGTACGGCTGTCGCCGTCGGAGATCTGGACGGCCGACCAGGTGACGGCGCTGACCGGCGGCACGATCGACGTGGGCCTGGTGCGCCACCCGGTGAACGCCCCCGGGCTCGGCTTCGGCCCGCTGCTGGTGCAGCCGCAGGGCGTGCTGCTGGCGGAGAGCGACCCGCTGGCCGGCTCGGGCGAGCTGCACCTGGCCGACCTCGCCGGGCGCGAGCTGGTGATGCCGCCCAAGGAAGGGGAGCCCGGGATGCACGCCGAGGCGCTGGCCGAGTGCCGCCGCCACGGCTACGTGCCCGGCCGGATCCACCAGGGCGCCGGGCTGGGGCTGGTGCTGGCCGGGATGGCGGTGGCGTTCGCGCCCAGGACGGAGGTGCCGGGCCTGGCCTGGCGCCCGCTGCTGGGCTCGCCCATCGCCTACCGCGTCTCCACGGCCTGGCGCGCCGAGACGGACGCGGTCAAGGACTTCTCCGCGCTGACCGTACGGATTCTGAAGGAGCGGGCGGGGATGACGGACGAGGCGGCGGCCCCCGTGCGGCGGGTCAGCCGGAGGCCGGGGATGCTGGCATGATCGGGCCGGTGTTCGGTGAGCTGTTCCGGGTGGCCGGGGTGACGGGCTGGCTGTTCGCCACCGACCTCGACTCCGGGCGGGAGGTCGGCCACGACCCCGACGAGTGGCTGCCGATCGCCTCGATGTTCAAGGTGGCGCTGCTGGTCGAGCTCTGCCGGCAGGCGGACGCCGGGCGGCTCGACCTGTCCGGCCGGGTGACCGTGAGAGGCGCCGAGCGGGTCTCCGGGCCGACCGGGCTGTCGGCCATGCTCGACGACGTCACCATGTCGCTGCGCGACCTGGCCTACCTGATGATCGCGGTGAGCGACAACACCGCCGCCGACGCGCTGCTGGCCAGGGTCGGCATGGACGCGGTCAACGCCATGCTGGAAGGCTTCGGGTTCGAGGCCACCCGGGTGCTGATGGGCGCTGGGGAGACCAACGCCAGCATGGCCGAGGACACCGGGCACGGCTGGCCGTACCTCGACCCGGAGGACCTGGCCCGGATGCGGGCGCTCGACCCCCGCCGCACCAACCGCAGCACGCCGCGCGAGCTGGCCCGCCTGCTCGGGCTGATCTGGCGCGACGAGGCCGCCTCGCCCGAGTGCTGCGCGTGGATGCGCGCCGTGCTCAACCTCCAGGTCTGGCCGCACCGGCTCGCCTCCGGTTTCCCGTACGACGACGTGGCGGTCAGCGGGAAGACCGGGACGCTGCCGACGATGCGCGGCGAGGCGGGCGTGGTCGAGTACCCCGACGGGGGGCGCTACGCGGTGGCGGTCGTCACCCGATCCTTCAGCCCCGCGCTCAACCAGCCGCGCGCCGACGCGGTGATCGGCACCGCCGCCCGTATGGCGGTGGACCACCTAAGGCGCTAGCAAGTTATGTGGGCTCGCGGGTATGAAACCCGCCCGGCCTGCCGACAGGATGGGGACATGGTTGCTGAAGGTGCACTTCTCTGGGAGCCGACCGGCGAGATCGTGGCCCGCGCCCATCTCACGCGGTATCTGGAGTGGCTGGGCCGCCCGGGTGCGGCCTACGAAGAGGTGTGGCAGTGGTCGGTCGACGACCCGGCCGCGTTCTGGTCGTCGGTCTGGGACTACTTCGGGGTGGTCGGCGAGCGCGGCGACGGGCCCGTCCTCTCCGGGACGATGCCGGACGCCACGTGGTTCACCGGATCCAGCCTCAACTACGCGGAGAACGCGCTGCGGCGCACCGACGGCACCGCGCTGGTGTTCGTCTCGGAGGACGGCGCCCGCCGGGAGATGTCGTACGCGGAGCTGCGCGAGGAGGTCGCCCGGGTCCGCGCCGGCCTGGTGCGGCTCGGCGTCGGGCGCGGCGACCGGGTGGCCGCCTACCTGCCGAACATCCCGCAGGCGCTGATCGCGTTCCTGGCGACCGCCTCGCTCGGCGCCATCTGGTCGGCGGGCTCGCCCGACTTCGGGGTGCCCAGCGTGATCGACCGGTTCAAGCAGATCGAGCCCAAGGTGCTCATCGCTGTCGACGGCTACCGCTACAACGGCAAGGACTTCGACCGCACGGCCGCGGTCAACGAGATCGCCGCCGGGCTGCCCAGCCTGCGCGCCACCGTCTGGATCCCGTACCTGGCCGCCGCGGCGGAGGGACGGCCGCCGCAGGAGGCCGAGCCCGCGACGCAGACCACGCGCGAGCTGCCGCACGGCGACGTGATCGGCTGGGAGGGGCTGCGGGCCGAGGAGGGGCCGCTGGAGTTCGAGCGGGTGCCGTTCGGCCACCCGCTCTGGATCCTCTACTCCAGCGGCACCACCGGGCTGCCCAAGCCGATCGTGCACGGCCACGGCGGGATCGTGCTGGAGCACCTCAAGTCGCTCTCCTTCCACCAGGACCTGGGCGAGGGCGATGTGTTCTTCTGGTACACCACCACCGGCTGGATGATGTGGAACTACCTCGTCGGCGCGCTGCTGGTGGGCGCCACCCCGGTGCTGTACGACGGCTCGGCCGGGTATCCGTCGCCCGCCGTGCTCTGGCGGATCGCCGCCGCCGAGGGGGTGACGTACTTCGGGACGGGCGCGCCGTACATCATGGCCTCGATGAAGGCCGGGGTCGTCCCCGAAGGGCTGGAACGGCTGCGCGGGGTCGGCTCGACCGGGTCGCCGCTGCCGCCCGAGGGGTTCGCCTGGGTGGCCGAGCAGCTGCCCGGGGTGCCGGTCGGGTCGTTCTCCGGCGGCACCGACGTGTGCACCGGGTTCGTCGGCGCCACCCCGCTCCACCCGATCAGGGCCGGGGTCATCCCGTGCCGGTCCCTCGGGGCGAAGGTGGAGTCCTTCGACCCCGAGGGCAGGCCGGTGGTGGGCGAGGTGGGCGAACTGGTCCTCACCGCGCCGATGCCGTCGATGCCGGTCATGTTCTGGAACGACCCCGGCGGCGAGCGCTACCGCGACAGCTACTTCGACGTCTACCCGGGCGTCTGGCGCCACGGCGACTGGATCAAGCTGAACGACGACGGCAGCTGCGTCATCTACGGCCGCTCCGACTCGACCCTCAACCGGGGCGGGGTGCGGATGGGCACCAGCGAGTTCTACCGGGTCGTGGAGCGGTTCGGCGAGGTGGCCGACAGCCTCGTCATCGACACCGGCCAGCTCGGCCAGGAGGGGCGGCTGCTGCTGTACGTGACGCTCGCCGAGGGGGCCGAGCTGACCCCCGAGCTGGAGCAGGAGCTCCGTACGACGCTGCGCAAGGAGTTGTCGCCCCGGCACGTGCCCGACGAGATCCACGCCGTCCCCGGCATCCCCCGCACGCTGTCCGGCAAGAAGCTCGAAGTCCCCGTACGCAAGATCCTGCTCGGCACCCCCGTCGAGCAGGCGGCCAACCCGGACGCGATGGCCAACCCCGAAGTGCTGCGCTACTTCACGCCCTGACCGGCCGGAGCGCCTTCGCCCAGGCGCCGACCTGGTCGAGCATGGTCGTGACCCGCTCCTCCTGATGCGGGCCGGGGCAGAACCTGCTCATGTCCTCGAAGTCGGTGTAGAGCGAGAGCGTGACCTGGGCGGGCACGTCGGCGACCTTGAGCCGGCCGAGCACCTGGCGCAGGTGCTCGGCCGCCCGGGCGCCGCCGTCGACGCCGTAGCTGACCAGCCCTGCCGCCTTGTCGGACCACTCGTGGTACAGGAAGTCGATGGCGTTCTTCAGCGCCCCGGTGATCGAATGGTTGTACTCCGGGGTGACGAACACGAAGCCGTCGAACTCCGTGATCCGGTCGGACCACGCCCTGGTGTGGGCTCGCTCGTACTGCTGGCCGGCGGCGGCGGGCAGCGTCTCGTCCAGGTGCGGCAGCGCGAAGTCCGCCAGGTCGACCAGCTGGTAGTCGGCGTCGCCGCGCTTGACCGCCAGGTCGTGCACCCACCGGGCGACGCTCTCCCCGGAACGGCCCGGCCGCGTGCTGCCGATGATGATGCCAATCTTGATCATGAAAAAACTCCTCAGAGAGTGATGATGATCTTTCCGCGGATCTGTCCCGCCTCGGACCTGCGGTGCAGGGGTAGTCAGCCCGGCCACGGGGACCGCGGCGCGGGCCTGGGGGCGTCCTCGATCCGGATCACGCCGGGGTCGCCGTACTCGTGGATGCGCGCGGCGCGCATCAGCGTCGTGACCAACAGGCACTCCTTTCGCCGCGAGCAACAGTAGGAGGGACGGGTGCGACTTCCAATGTGTCAAGATCCAGGTTTTTTACGTGAGCGTCTACGGGCTTAGACTCCCGGCGTGGACGTACTCAGTGATGTGATCGCGGGCATGCGCATCGGCCGGCCGCACTCGATGCGCGTCACCTGGCAGGCTCCGTGGGGGCAGCGCTTCGCCGTGATGCCGGGTTCGGCCGGGTTCCAGGTGATCCTTCAAGGGTCCTGCTGGCTGATCCCCGACACGGGGGAGCCGGTCCAGCTCCACGTGGGCGACGTGCTCTTCTTCCCGCACGGCCACGGCTACGCGCTGGCCGACTCGCCGTCCACCCCGATCCCCGACTGGGTCTGCGAGCCCGGCGACGACATCGAGCTGTTCGCCTCCGCCTCGGCGGGCGGGTCCGGCGCGGTCACGGCGACGCTCTGCGGCGGCTACCGGCTCGACCGGGCGAACGGTCACCCGATCCTGCGCGAGCTGCCGGAGACGATCCACCTGCCCGCGCGCCTGGGGGAGCGCCGGGAGCTGCGGGCGGCCGTCGACCTGCTCGCCGCCGAGATCGCGAACCCGGGGCTCGGCGCCGACACCGTCGTGGCGTCCCTGCTCGACACCCTGCTGCTCTACATCCTCCGCGCCTACCTGGACCTGGAGTCCGAGTACTGCGAGGCCGGCGGCTGGGCCGCCGCCCTCGCCGATCCCGGCATCAGCGCCGCCCTGGAGGCCGTCCACCGCGACCCGGCCCATCCGTGGACGGTCGCCTCGCTCGCCGGGCTGGCCGGGCTCTCGCGGGCCGCCTTCGCCCGCCGCTTCGCCGCGCTGGTGGGGCAGCCGCCGCTCGGCTACCTGACCTGGTGGCGGCTCAACCTCGCCTCGCGGCTGCTGCGCTCGACGGACGCGCCGCTGAGCGAGGTGGCCCGGCGGGTCGGGTACGGCTCGGAGTTCGCGTTCGCCAACGCGTTCAAGCGCGCGTTCGGTACGCCTCCGGGCAGGTTCCGGCGTGAGGCCTGCCCGCTGGCGCCTGCTCTCGCCCGATGACCACTTGTGTTCGGATACTTGACACTCAGAGAAAATGGCTCGCTAGCGCGATTTATTGGTGGGAATATGCGGCATCATGCGGAATTGGCCGTTTTTCCAGCTCTCCATCACCACACCGCGCCTCGAACTCCGCTACCCCTCGCTCGACGACCTGGACGAGCTCGCGGACCGCGCGGCCGAGGGCGTGCACGAGGCCGGCGTCATGCCGTTCGTGTTCCCCTGGTCGGAGGCGGCCCCGGCCGAGCGCGCCCGCAGCGTCGTCCAGTACCACTTCGCCAGGTGGGGTGAGCTGTCCCCGGACAAGTGGAGCCTCGACTTCGTGGTGCTCTTCGAAGGCCAGATCGTCGGCACGCAGGGGCTGACGGCCGAGGACTTCACGATCCTGCGCGAGGTGTCGTCGGGGTCCTGGCTGGGCCGCAGGTTCCACGGCATGGGCATCGGCACCGAGATGCGCGCCGCCGTCCTCCACCTGGCCTTCGCCGGGCTCGGCGCCGTGTACGCGACCACCTCGGCGTTCGAGGACAACCACTCCTCGATCGCGGTCACCCGGAAGCTCGGCTACCGCGACGACGGCATCACGCTGCACCGGCGGCAGGGCAGGCCGGTCGTCACGCGCAACTTCCGCCTGCCCCGCGCCGCATGGCCCCCTGCGGAGGGGATCGAGATCCACCACCTGGGCCCGTGCCTGCCGCTGCTCGGCCTGTAGTCACCCGTCCCCGATCACCGGGCCTCGGCCAGCCGCAGCGCCAGCGCCGGGCACATGTCCACGGCCCGGTTCGCCTCCTTGAGCATCCACCCGGGCACCGGCTTGAACGACGGGAACCCGTAGTCGTCCAGCTCCACGAACTCCGGCAGCAGGTGGGCGCAGAGCCCGTGCCCCTGGCAGCGGGTCCAGTCCACGTCCAGGCGGTACTCCGGCTCGTCCTCGCGCTCCGGCAGCGGCAGCACGCCGCGCACCGGCCGCCCGCACGAGCCGTGCTCCAGGTGGAGCGCGATGTCCTCCTCGAACGCGTCCAGCGACGACAGCACGAACCTGGCCGTGCCGTCCGGGTGGAAGCAGGCCCCCCGCCGCTCCACCACCCGCACCGAACGGCGCACCGCGTCGATCGAGCCGGTGCCCTCCGACAGCGCCGTCAGGCCCCTGGCCACGTCGGGCAGGCCCAGCCGGCACGGCCCGCACTGGCCGGACGACTGGGCCGCGAGATAGGCGGCCACCCGGGCCGCCTCGCCCACCGGGCAGGTCGACTCGCCGAGCGGCACCACGATGCCCGCCCCCAGGCTGCCGCCCGCCACCTTCATGCCCTCGCGCGAGACGATCGCCGACATCGCCGTGCGGGCGTCCAGCCAGGCGCCGTGGTAGCCGCCGATGAGCACGCCGTCGCCGATCTCCGCGTCGCACACGTCGAGCACGTCGATCAGCCGCGTGCCCGTCGGGGCCTCCACCACCGCCGGGTTCGCGGCCCCGCCGCTCACCGTCAGCAGGATGGTCCCGGGCTCCCGGCTGGTGCCGACCTTCGCGTACTGCTCGGCGCCGAGCTCGATCAGCACCGCGAGCTGCGCGAACGTCTCGGTGTTCGACAGCAGGGTGGGCAGGCCGTCCACGCCGCTGGTGCTCGCCCGCCGCTTGCGGCCGGGCGGCACCGGCTCCAGGCCGTTGACGGCGCGTACCAGCGCGCCGCCCTCGCCCGAGATGAACCGCTCCTGCAAGCCCACGACGCGGATCCCGATGCGGCTCTCGGCGGCGCCCGCCACGTTGGCGGCGCGCCGCTCGGCCACGGCGGCCTTGATCGACGACTCGGCCACCTCGCCCGCCACGGTGGCGACCACCACCTCGCGGGCGTTGAGCGCCTCCGCCGCCAGCACGGCGCCGTCCAGCACCAGATGCGGGTTGCGGACCAGCAGCATCGCGTCCTTGGAACTGGCGGGCTCCCCCTCGGCCCCGTTCACCAGGACGACGCACTCGCCCGAGCCGGCGGCGTCGGCGACCGCCCGCAGCTTGCGTGCGAACGGGAACGCCGCGCCGCCGCGCCCGCGCATGTCCACCGCCTCCACCTGGGCGATGATGTCGTCGAGCGTGCGGGGCACCTGGTCGCCGTGGAGCGTCCGGTGCGCCGGCAGATCCAGCCTCCTGGTGTGGTCGAGTCCGGCGGTGAGCCGGGCCGGCCCCAGCCGCAGCACACGCGGCACCGAGTGGGGGATCACGACTTCTCCTGGTCGATCATGGGCGGGATCATCCCGCCTCCCGGAACTTCCGCCGGGCCTCGGCGAGGCTCACCGGCGCGTTGACCCCCGCGGGCACCCCGACGGGTGCCTCACTGGCCTCGGGCGCGTCGACCCACTCCGCGACCTGCGGCGGTCTCAGCATCGTGGCCAGCAGTCTTACGAGCAGCGCCGACGCGACGGCGGCCAGGCTCGCGATGTACGACCAGGCGACCCAGGCCGCCGCGAACCGGCCCGCCGTCAGGCCGTGCAAGATGGCGACCGGCCAGGCCACGTAGGCCGAGGCGTGCATCAGCCGCCACACCCACGGCCTGCCGGTCACCGCGAATCTCCCCCGTACGATCCCCGTGATCACGACCACGACCATCGCGTCGAAGGCGAGCGTCCCGAACCCGACGTAGAGCCCCGCGACGGGGATCACGGCGGCGGCCGGCGGGACGTGCTTCAGCGAGATCATGAGCGCTACGTGCGTGAGCAGGAACGCCGTCCCGGCGAACGCGGCGGCCCGGTGCGCGAGCTGCGCACGGACCCGGTTCGCCGGGGACAGGAAAACCCGTTCGGTGGTGAGCAACCCCAGCGCGACCGTCGCCGTCAGGGATACCAGCGCCAGCACGCCCGCGTAGAACTCGAGGAAGCTCACCGCCCGGCCGATCATCTCCACGCCGCGGTCCGTCAGCGTCAGCGCGAACACTGACAGCAGGACCGCGGCGATCGACGCGCTCGCCCCCAGCCGGATGTTCCTGGTGTCCAGCTGAGTGGGGGCGTGCCGGGGGTGTCGTCTGTGGAGCATCCATTCCCTCCAAGGTCAGATGAGGGTGCGACTCGGGAGGGCCTCACTCTGCCTCGTTGCCGTTCCCGGGGACGGAGGTCAGCAACGGCGGCCTCGGTTGATGCAGTCGACGACCTGCGCCATGAGCCGGTCCGGCATCACGTTCACGAAGTCGCCGTGGTCGGTGACGGGGTTGTGCAACTGCTCTGGGAAGGCGTCGAGGGCGAACGAGGGCCCCCGCGGCACCGAGTAGGCCAGCGTCATCCGGAGCTGCGGCACCGCCCTGGTGCCCTGCGGGCACACGCCGTTCTGGTCGGGGAAGACGATGTGCGTGCGGTGGTTGGCGCTGTCGGTGTTCTGGCCGTCCCAGCAGCTCGGGAAGTCCATGATGCGCAGCACCTGGCTGCCGCGCGGGCAGAGCGGGTACTTGTCGGGGCTGATCCGGTTGGTGAAGCCGGAGCAGGACCAGCCGGCGCGGGCGTTGGCCGTGCCGTTGGTGGCGGCCTTGGCGTCACCGGTGATGATCCGCAGGAAGCGCGGCATCGCCACGACACGGGAACGCGGGTTGCCGCGGAACTGCAGGGTCACCGACCGCGGACGGAGCACCTTGCCGACGTTGCGGTCCGGGTCGTCCTTGTTGTCGTCGACCGTGCGGTCGCGCAGGACCGGCCAGAAGTACGTGGACTTGTCGCCCAGACGGCACGTGGTGTCCGCGGCCTCCAGGCTCTCGTCGGTCGAGAAGGCGTCTGTCGACAGGTTGCCCACGTAGTCGTGCAGGTGGTGTGCTCCATTGCGCACTCCGGGAGCGACGATGAAGTTGTCCGGGTTGAAGTGGCCCTCGCCGTTGGTGCCGCAGCGCGACACGAACGAGCCGCGTGAGCCGCCGCGGCCGGCGCGGGGGTCGGGCCGGCTGCGGCCGATCTGCCTGATGTCCACGAAGTCGGAGACGAACGGGCCGATGTCGTTGCAGTCCGACGCCTGGCCGCCGGTGGGCGAGGGCGACGGGGACGGCTGCCGGGGGTTGTTCCGGCCGCGGCGCGGGTCGCGGAAGCGGTCCCGGAAGCGGTCGCGGTCGCTGTCCCGGTCGCGGAAGCGGTCCCGGTCCTGGTCGCGCCGGCCGAAGGTCTCGGCCGTGGCCTCGGGGGCGGCGTCCGGGTCGCGGACGAGGGCGCCGCCCTGGTTCTGGCCCTGCTGGTTCTGCTGGGCCCCCTGCTCCTGGTCCTGGCGGCTGTCCTGGCGCCGGTCGTCCTGGTCCTGCCGGATGTCCCGGCGCTGGTTCTCCTGGTTCTGCTGAGCGTCGTCGTTCTGGCCCTGCCGGCCCTGGTCCTGCTGGTCCTGCCGGGCCCCCTGGTTCTGGTCCTGCTGGTCGTTCCCCTGACCCTGGTCACGGGGGTCGCGGTCCCGCTGCTGTGGCTGATCCTGGGGCTGGTCTTGAGGTCGGTCCTGAGGTTGGTCCTGCTGGGCGCCGGGGGGACGCTGGTCGGTGATCTCGCAGTCGGCCGCGAAAGCCGGTTGAGCGCCGCCGACGACCACTGCGGACACCAGCCCGCCGGCCACCACCGCTAAGGCGGACATGGCCGCGGCCATGCGTCTGGATCTCATGGTTGTCTCCTCGGGTCGACCGCCGCTGGGGCGGGTGCTGCGGGTGAGGGCGTCGGAGGCTCGGGGAGTTCGTCGTAGTTGACGAGCCCGGTGGACTCCAGCAGCGTCATGTGCCGCATGACCACCGTCACGGCCGTTCCCGAGAACTTCCTGACCTCGGCGTTGCGGGTGCCTGCCCTCACGTTCGCCACGAGGGCGAACACCTTGCCATGCGCCGCACGGAGCAGCCTGGCGAAGTCCCGATCGAAGGCCGGACCGGTCTCGGCGGCGAGCTGCGCCATCCACCGTTGCTGGTCAGGGCTGGGCCGATCGGGCAGCGGGACGTTCAGCCGGGCCGCCACCCGGCGTACCTGGGCGTCCAGCTTGAGGTGATCCTCTACGAGATGAGCCCCCACGTCTCTGACGCGCTGGGAGTCCCCGCGCTCTTTGGCCCACTGGCCGACGGGGATCTCCCAGAGGCCGGCTTGCCGCACCTTGACGAGGAAGTCGCGGTCCGCGGGCCCGAGCGGGCCCGAGGACGTCTGCGTCACCTCGGTGAGCGCGGCGGTGCTCGCCTGCGGCATGACCAGGAAGATCGTGACCGCTGCCGCGAGGGCGAAGGCGCCGAACATCACTACTTCGCCACGCAAAAGCCTGTGCATGGTGGGAGGTACGCGGACTTATCGCCGCCGGTTCACCCATCCCTAGGAATAGTCACAAATAACTGGAGTTATCGGAGTTGCTACCAACCTGATAACGAAGGTGTAAAGATGTGCCCCGTGCTAAGTCACCTCGACGGCAGGTTCGAGAGTGCTGATGCCGAGGCTGAGCACCGCATCGCGGTGCTGTATCAGGAGTTCGGCGGCCCTCTACTGCGCCACGTACGCAAGTCGACCGGTAACGATCTGCAGTGGGCTGAGGATGTGGTGCAGGAGACGCTGGTCCGTGCCTGGCGGAACTCGGCCAGACTGCAATGGGAACCGGGCCTCCTCTGGGCGTGGCTGCTCACCGTGGCCCGCCGGATCGTCATCGACGGACGTCGGCGAAAGAGTGTTCGGCCTCACGAGGTCGAACCGCCTGAAGTCGACATGATGGCGGTGCCCGACGGCTCCGACAGAGCGCTGTCCGCGATCGTCGTGGCGGACGCTCTGCGCAGGCTGTCGGACGAACACCGCCAAGTTATTGAGCAGACCTACCTACGGGACCGTACGATAAGTGAAGCGGCGGAGATTCTGGGGATTCCGCCGGGCACGGTGAAGTCCAGGCTCTACTACGGCATCAGGGCTCTCCGTGAACTGCTGCGGGACAAGGGGGTAGCCGGCTGATGCATGACGGGGTGGCCGCCTACGTCCTCGGCGTGCTCGATGAAGCGGAGCACGAGGCGTTCGAGCGCCACCTCGAGGTATGCGAGCAGTGCCAGGCCGAGCTCGTCGAACTGGCCGAAGTGCCGGTCCGGCTCGACGAGCTCAAGCAGGCGCCCTCCGCATCCGAAGACGACCCGCCGATGTCGATG
This sequence comes from Nonomuraea sp. NPDC049649, assembly GCF_040675175.1. Classification (NCBI taxonomy): domain Bacteria; kingdom Bacillati; phylum Actinomycetota; class Actinomycetes; order Streptosporangiales; family Streptosporangiaceae; genus Nonomuraea; species Nonomuraea sp. NPDC049649. The sequence continues at coordinate 116,312 of NZ_JBFAOH010000006.1, read as the reverse complement.
TCGCGTTGACGTCATTGCCCTTTTCGGGTGGTATCGGTACGGCGAGGCGTGCGCCCGGTTGCGCCTGACCGGGGATGTGTGGGGGAGGTGTGCGGTGGCGTCGAGCACGCTGCGACCGGCCCCCACGACAGGCAGTCCGGTGAGGAGGGTCACTGGCTGCTGTCTCATTTCGGCGAGCCCGCTTTCAGCGCTTGCCGCTCTGGCGGCTACGGTGCCCGTAGCACACATGCACTACTCCCCTGCTGCGGGAACGCAGGGTAAGGCTGTGATCCGCCACGGCGCTCCCGCGCAGCGAACCCTCACTAAGGAGTGAGAGCTGAATGCCGCTCGATGAGGCCAAGGACGAGCTGCTCCAGCGCGCCGCGCAACGGTGCGCCGCGAGCGGCGACCGTATGAGCCCCGAGGAGGCACTGGCCTTCCTGCGCGTCTACTACCGGCACGTGGACGCCGACGACCTGCTGGATCGCAGCCCGGCGGACGTGTACGGTCCCGCGATGGCGCAGCGGAAGATGGCCGAGACCCGCCCCCAGGGCAGGCCCGTCGTCCGCGCCTTTACTCCCACTCTGGACCACGACGGCTGGGGCCTCGGCCGCTCGGTCGTCCAGGTGGTCACCGACGACATGCCGTTCCTGGTCGACTCGGTCACCATGGAGCTCGAACGGCACAGCATCGGGATCCACCTGGTGGTCCACCCGCAGATCCGGGTCCGCCGCGACCTGACCGGCAAGATGCTCCCCGGCGGCGAGGACGACGTGACCGGGATGGAGCTGGTCGAGTCGTGGATGCACTTCGAGATCGACCGCCAGCCCGACCCCGCGGCCCTCCGGTCCCTGGAGTCCGACCTGCGGCGGGTGCTCACCGACGTGCGTCACGCCGTCGAGGACCACACCAAGATGCGCGAGCTGGCGCTGCGCACCGCCGAGGAGCTGGCCGGGACCCCTCCGCCGTCGCTGCCGTCCGCGGAGGTCGAGGAGAGCGTCGACCTGCTCCGCTGGCTGGCCGACGGCCACTTCACGTTCCTCGGCTACCGCGAGTACCGGCTGGAGAGCGGCGAGCGGGGCGACACCCTCCGCACGCTGCCGGGCGCGGCGCTCGGCATACTGCGTGACGACAAGGTGCACTCCGAGAGCTTCTCCTCGCTCCCGGCCGAGCTGCGCGCCCGGGCCCGCGAGAAGCAGCTGCTCATCATCACCAAGGCCAACTCGCGCGCCACCGTGCACCGCGCCAGCTACCTCGACTACATCGGCGTCAAGCTCTTCTCCCCCGAGGGCGAGGTCATCGGCGAGCGCCGCTTCCTCGGCCTGTTCACGCACGTCGCCTACAACGAGTCGATCTCCCGCATCCCGGTGCTGCGCAGCAAGCTGGAGTCCGTGATAGAGGCCGCCGGGCTCACCTCGGAGAGCCACGACGGCAAGGACCTCATCGAGATACTGGAGACGTTCCCCCGCGACGAGCTGTTCCAGATCTCGGTCGGCCAGCTGCTGCCGATCGCGCTCGGCGTGCTGCGGCTGCGCGAGCGCAAGCAGGTCAAGCTGTTCCTGCGCCGCGACGACTACGGCCGCTACATCTCCTGCCTGATCTACCTGCCGCGCGACCGCTACACCACCAAGATCCGCCTGCGGATGCAGGACCTGCTGACGGAGGCGCTGGGCGGCAGGGGGCTCGACTACAGCGCGTCGATAGGGGATTCCGCGCTCGCCCGGCTGCACGTGGTCGTCCGCGGCGAGCGGGGCAGGCAGCTCCCGCAGCCGGCCGTGGACGTCGAGGAGCTGGAGGCGCGCCTGGCCGCCACCACCCGCTCCTGGGAGGACGACCTCGGCGCGGCCATCCGCGAGCTGACCTCCGAAGAAGAGGCCCCCGGGCTGGTCAAGCGCTACCACGACGCCTTCCCGGAGGGCTACAAGGCCGACTTCCCGGCCGAGGCGGCCGTGGCCGACCTGCGCCGCCTGGAGCGGCTCGAAGGCGCCGGCGACGACGAGATCGACCTCGACCTGTACGAGCCGCGCGACGCCGCGGACGGCGAGCTGCGGCTGAAGGTCTACCGGCTCGGGTCGCCCATCTCGCTGTCGAAGATCCTGCCGCTGATCCAGCGGCTCGGGGTCGAGGTGGTGGACGAGCGCCCGTACGAGATCGACCGCGACAACGACCCGGCCACCAGGAACGCCTGGGTCTACGACTTCGGGCTGCGCTGCACCCCGCCGGACGAGCTCGGCGCCGACGACTTCAGGCGGCTCTTCGAGGACGGGCTGCGGGCGCTCTGGCACGAGGTCGTGCCCGCCGACGACTTCAACCGGCTCATCCTGAAGGCCGGGCTGACCTCGGAGCAGGTCGAGATCCTCCGCGTGTACGCCAAGTACCTGCACCAGGCCGGCAGCGCCTTCTCCCAGCCCTACCTGGAGCGGGTCCTGCTCGGCAACGTGCGGCTCTCCCGGCTGCTGGTACGGCTCTTCGAGGCCCGCCTCGACCCGCACCTCCCCGACGCGGAGCGCGAGAGCCGGACCGGGGCGGTCAAGGAGGAGATCCTGGCCGCGCTGGAGGAGGTGGCCTCGCTGGACGAGGACCGCATACTCCGCGCGTACCTGGAGATGATCGAGGCGACCCTCCGGACCAACTACTACCAGCGCGTCGACGGGAAGCGGAAGCCCTACATCGCGCTCAAGTTCGACCCGCAGGCGATCAGCGTGCTGCCGCTGCCCCGGCCGCAGTACGAGGTCTTCGTGTACTCGCCCCGGGTGGAGGGCGTCCACCTGCGCTTCGGCAAGGTCGCCAGGGGCGGGCTGCGCTGGTCCGACCGGATGGAGGACTTCCGGACCGAGATCCTCGGCCTGGTCAAGGCCCAGATGGTGAAGAACACCGTCATCGTGCCGACCGGCTCCAAGGGCGGATTCGTCGTCAAGCGCCCGCCCGTGACCGGCTCCCGGGAGGACCTGCAGGCCGAGGGCATCGCGTGCTACCGGATGTTCATCTCCGGCCTGCTCGACGTCACCGACAACCTGGTCGACGGCGAGGTCGTGCCCCCGGCCGACACGGTCCGGCACGACGGCGACGACACCTACCTCGTGGTCGCCGCCGACAAGGGCACCGCGACCTTCTCCGACATCGCCAACGGGGTCGCCAAGGAGTACGGCTTCTGGCTCGGCGACGCCTTCGCCTCCGGCGGGTCCATCGGCTACGACCACAAGGGCATGGGCATCACCGCCCGCGGCGCCTGGGAGTCCGTCAAGCACCACTTCCGCACCATGGGCGTGAACGTGCAGACGACCGACTTCACCGCGGTCGGCATCGGCGACATGTCGGGCGACGTGTTCGGCAACGGCATGCTCCGCTCGCAGCACATCCGGCTGGTCGCCGCCTTCGACCACCGCCACGTCTTCGTCGACCCCAACCCGGACGCGGCCCGCTCCTACGCCGAGCGCCGCCGCCTGTTCGAGCTGCCGCGCAGCTCCTGGGCCGACTACGACCCGGCGCTGATCTCCAAGGGCGGCGGGGTGTTCTCCCGTACGGCCAAGTCCGTCGAGATCACGCCCGAGATGCGCGACGCGCTCGGCCTGCCCGCCGAGGTGTCCACGATGACGCCCGACGAGCTGATCGGCGCCGTCCTGTGCGCCCCGGTCGACCTGCTGTGGAACGGCGGCATCGGCACCTACGTCAAGGCGAGCACCGAGTCCCACGGCGATGTCGGCGACAAGGGCAACGACGCGGTCCGGGTCGACGCCGCGGACCTGCGCTGCAAGGTCGTGGGGGAGGGCGGCAACCTGGGCTTCACCCAGCTCGCCCGGATAGAGTTCGCGCTGAACGGCGGCCTCATCAACGCCGACTTCATCGACAACTCCGCCGGGGTCGACACCTCCGACCACGAGGTCAACATCAAGATCCTGCTCGACCAGGTGGTCCGCGACGGCGGGCTGACCGACGAGCAGCGCAACGAACTGTTCACCTCGATGACCGACGAGGTGGCCGAACTGGTGCTGCGCGACAACTACGCGCAGAACGTGGTGCTGGCCGCCGCCCGCGCGCAGGCCGTCGAGATGCTCCACATCCACGCCCGCTACCTGCGCCGGCTGGAGCGCGAGGGGCAGATCAACCGGGAGCTGGAGTTCCTGCCGTCGGACAAGGCGCTCGCCGAGCGGCGCCAGGCCCGGCTCGGGCTGACCGCGCCCGAGTTCGCCGTCCTGCTCGCCTACACCAAGCTCGTCGCCGACGCCGAGCTGCTCGACAGCGACCTCGCCGACGACCCGTACCTCGAACCGCGGCTCGTGTCGTACTTCCCGACGGCGCTGCGCGAGCGGTTCCGGACGTACATGGACGCGCACCCGCTGCGGCGCGAGATCATCATCACCGGCATCGTGAACGACCTGGTCAACGCGATGGGGACCACGTTCCTGTTCCGGGTCGGCGAGGAGACCGGCGCGTCGGTGCCGGACATCGCCCGCGCCTACCTCGTCACCCGGGAGGTCTTCGACCTCGCCAGCTTCTACACCAAGGTGGAGGAGCTGGACAACCAGGTCGACACCGCCACCCAGATCGCCATGCTCCTGGAGGCGCGGAAGCTCGCCGAGCGGGGCACCCGGTGGCTGCTCACCAACCGCCGCCCGCCGCTCGACCTGGCCGGCTCCGTCGGCTTCTTCGTCAAGGGCGTCGACGGCCTGCTCGGGCACCTGCCGAAGCTCCTCACCGGCCCCGACCTGGCCGCCTTCGAGGACCGCCGCGACTCCTTCGTGGCCCGCGGCGTGCCCGCCGGCCTGGCCGAGCGGGTCGCGGCGATGGTGCCCGCGTACTCCACCTTCGACCTGGTGGAGATCTCCGCGGCCACCGGCCGCCCGGTCCACGAGGTCGCCGAGGTCTACTTCGACCTGGCCGACCGCCTCCAGCTGTCCCGCCTGCGGGAACGCGTCATCGCGCTGCCCCGCGACAACCGCTGGAACGCGATGGCCCGGGCCGCGCTCCGCGACGACCTGTACGCCGCGCACGCCTCGCTCACCCGCGACGTGCTGGTCCACAGCGACTCCGGGCTGCCCCCGGAGGAGCGGCTGGCCCGGTGGTCGGCGGCCAACTCGGCGGCGGTCCGGCGCAGCAGGCAGACGCTCTCGGAGATCTGGGAGAGCGACCACTTCGACCTGGCCACGCTGTCGGTGGCGCTCCGCGCGGTCCGCACCCTGGTCGCGTCGAGCACCCTCCCGCGCAAGGAGGGCTGACGCCCGGGGCGGCACCGGGTGACCGGTGCCGCCCCCCAGGTCACTGACCGGTCGCCTTGACCAGCGCGCCCGCGTGGCCGACGACCTCCGCGGCGGCCGGGGCCGACGACGGCGGGACCGCGATCACGTACGTGTGGATCTCGGTGAGCCGCAGGTTGCGGCGGAGCACCGGCGCCGAGATCGACCAGCGCGCCGACTCGGGGACCGGTATGTAGTCGTCCTCCGCCGTCTTCGTCGTCGTGGTGGTGAGGCGGGAGAGCGCGTACTGGATGACGGCGCCGCCGTCGGCGGTGCGCAGCGCGTAGAGAGGGTAGTCGCCGGCCTGGAAGATCGAGTCGTACGCGAAGCCGTTCTTCTTGGCCTTCTCCCGGGCGGCGGTGATCTGCTCGGCCACGTCGGTGGTGTAGGGGCCGTCGGCGATGAGGCCGGCCGCGGCGCCGTCGGTGCCGGTCTCGGCCACCGTGGCGTGCAGCGGGCCGATGAGCTGGGGCCGGATGGTGATGCTCCGGTCGTCGTCGGCGACCGCGGTCGCGTACCCCTCGGCATCGAGTGCGATCTCCGGCAGGCCACCGGGGCCGAGCAGCCGGGTGGCGGAGCTGAGCCGCCAGTCGTCGTTCTTGGCGAAGGTCAGCAGGGTCGGCTCGCCGTCGCGGTCGGCCAGCGCCGAGAACCACGGGGACGCGGTGCCCTGCGGGAAGCGCGGCACGTACAGCGTGGGCGGGCCCCACGTGTGACGGGGCGGCCGGCCGGCGCTGGACAGGTAGGCGACGGCGGTCAGCCTCGCCTCCGCGTCTCGTACGTACTCCATGGCGAGCCGCAGGTCACCGGAGGCGCGCAGCACCGGGTCGGTGGCGGCGAAGGTGGCGAACACCTCGGCCGCCTCCTCCAGCGTCACCTCCGGCTCGGCGGGGACGCTCGCCGCGGGCGAGGCGCTCGGCGCGGTCGCCGAAGGGGCCGACGGAGGACCGCCGGCAGAGCCGCTGCAGCCGGACGCCCCCGCCAGCAGGACGGCGGCGAGCGCCAGCGCCTTCCGCCGACCGTGTACACGCACCCGGCCATGTTATTCGGCTGTCCGCCGGTCGCGTACTCTAAGGAGGCGTGGCAGACATCGATCCAGCAGATGAGATCAGCGAGCTCGCCGGCACACTCCGCAGCATCCAGGACGTGCTCGACCTCGATTCCGTGCGCAAGCAGATCGAGGAGCTGGAGACCCAGGTTGCCGCGCCCGACCTGTGGGACGACCCCGACAACGCGCAGAAGGTCACCAGCAAGCTCTCCCACCTCCAGGGGGAGCTCAACCGGGTGGAGGGGCTGAGCCGCCGGCTCGACGACCTTCCGATCCTGTTCGAGCTCGCGGCCGAGGAGGGCGACGCCGACGCGCGCGCCGAGGCCGAGAAGGAGCTGGACGCGCTGCGCTCCGACATAGGAGCGCTGGAGGTCCGCACCCTCCTGTCGGGCGAGTACGACTCGCGCGAGGCCCTGATCACCATCAACGCCCAGGCGGGCGGCGTCGACGCGGCCGACTGGGCGGAGATGCTCCTGCGCATGTACCTCCGCTGGGCCGAGCGGAAGGGCTACCCCACGGAGGTCTACGAGACCTCCTACGCGGAGGAGGCCGGCATCAAGTCCGCCACCTTCACCATCAAGGCGCCCTACGCCTACGGCACGCTCCGCGGCGAGCACGGCACCCACCGGCTGGTCCGCATCAGCCCCTTCGACAACCAGGGGCGGCGCCAGACCTCGTTCGCGGGCGTCGACGTGGTGCCGGTCGTGGAGCAGACCGACCACATCGACATCAGCGAGGACGAGATCCGCGTCGACGTCTACCGCTCGTCGGGCCCCGGCGGGCAGGGCGTCAACACCACCGACTCGGCGGTGCGCATCACCCACCTGCCGACCGGCATCGTCGTCTCCTGCCAGAACGAGCGCTCCCAGCTGCAGAACCGCGCCACGGCCATGAACGTCCTGCAGGCCAAGCTGCTGGAGCGCAAGCGGCAGGAAGAGGCCGAGAAGATGTCGGAGCTGCGCGGGGCGTCGACCACGTCCTGGGGCACCCAGATCCGCAACTACGTCCTGCACCCGTACCAGATCGTGAAGGACCTGCGGACGAACACCGAGGCCGGCAACCCGTCGGCGGTGCTCGACGGCGAGATCGACCAGTTCATCGAGTCGGAGATCCGCTGGATGCGGCGCCAGGAGTCAGAAGTCCACTAGGCGTCAGAAGTTCACCAGGTGCTCGAGCATCAGGCTCGCGAAGAGGGCCACGACGAGCACGATCGCGATCATCGTGGGCGTGAGGCCGGCGAAACCGTGGCCGTGCAGACGTTCGCGGCTGGCCCGGCAGACGGCGCAGCGGCCCTCGATGACGGGGTGGGCGCAGTGCGCGCATACGAGGTGTTGGCAACTCATGTCGACCCCAAGTCTAGCCGCACAATCGTTTTGTTTCCGTTATGGACGTTCCATGCCAGTCTTCCCCCTAGACTGTGCTCCAGCCAATCGGAACGTCGATCCATGGTAAAGAACAGGCGTCCCCGATCGGCGATCGGCGGAAGTGGGCATATGCCACCCTCGCGTCCGCCCTGACCCCTAGACTGGCATGCCGTGATGCTCTCGTGATCCATTTCGATAATGTCACCAAGGTCTACGCGAACCAGAACCGGCCCGCCCTCGACCACGTCTCCGTGGACGTGGACAAGGGCGAGTTCGTGTTCCTCGTCGGCTCCTCGGGATCGGGCAAGTCCACCTTCCTGCGCCTGATCCTCAAGGAGGAGCGGCCCAACTCCGGCGCGATCCACGTCGCCGGCAAGGATCTGTCCCGCCTGTCCAACTTCAAGGTGCCTCACCTGCGCCGCCGCATCGGCTGCGTGTTCCAGGACTTCAGGCTGCTCCCGAACAAGAACGTCTACGAGAACGTGGCGTTCGCGCTCGAGGTCATCGGCAAGCCCCGGCGGTTCATCCGCAAGGTGGTCCCGGAGGTCATCGAGCTGGTCGGCCTGGAGGGCAAGGCCCACCGCATGCCCAACGAGCTGTCCGGCGGCGAGCAGCAGCGCGTCGCCATGGCCCGCGCGTTCGTCAACCGGCCCATGATCCTGCTGGCCGACGAGCCGACGGGCAACATCGACCCCGCGACGAGCATCGGCATCATGAAGGTGCTCGACCGGATCAACCGGACCGGCACTACGGTCGTCATGGCCACGCACGACGCGGCCATCGTCGACTCCATGCGCAAACGCGTCGTGGAGCTGGAGGACGGCAAGATCGTCCGCGACCAGTCGCGTGGCGTGTACGGCCAGGCGTACTGATAGGGAGCAGCAGAGAGAACCATGCGGGCGAACTTCATCTTCTCCGAGGTCTGGATCGGCCTCCGTCGCAACCTGACCATGACGATCGCGGTGGTCATCACCGTGGCTGTCGGCATGGCGATGCTGGGCGTCGGTTTGATGATCAACGCCCAGGTCGGCATGATGACCTCGTACTGGTACGACAAGGTCGAAGTATCCGTCTTCCTCTGCACCAAGAACAGCGACATGCCCGCCTGCAAGGGCAAGGCCGTCACCCAGGCCCAGACGCAGGCGCTGAAGAAGCAGATCGAGGGCCTGCCAGGGGTCGAGCAGGTCTTCTACGAGGACCAGGCCACCGCGTACAAGAACTTCCAGGAGGCCTACGCCAACCAGAAGGCCTTGGTGGACGCCACCAAGGTCGAGGACATGCCGACCTCCTTCCGGGTCAAGCTGGTCAACCCCGACAACTACCAGCCCGTGATCCAGGCCCTGGAGGGCCAGCCGGGCGTCTCGGGGGTGGTCAACCAGAAGGACCTGATCAGCCAGTTCTTCACCATGCTCGACAAGGTGCGCTGGGGGGCCATCGTGGTGGCCGTGGTCCTGGTGCTGGCGGCGGCCCTGTTGATCGGCAACACGGTGCGGCTGTCGGCCTTCAACCGGCGCCGTGAGACGGGCATCATGCGCCTGGTCGGCGCCTCCAACCTCTACATCCAGCTGCCGTTCATCATGGAAGGCATGATCGCGGGCCTGATCGGCGGCGTGGCGGCCGCGATCATGCTGATCGTGACCAAGGTCCTGCTCTTCGACGAGGTCGCGCAGTTCCTGTCGTCCGGCGGGGCGGTCATCGGCTGGGACGACCTCGCCTCGGTGATCACCCTGACTATGATCATCGGCGTGGTGATCTGTGTTCTGGCATCGTTCGTCACGCTTCGCCGTTACCTCAGGGTCTGAGAAAACGCCGGTAAGGTCGAAGCATGCCACGTGAGACCGGGCGGAAGCTCATCGCCCAGAACAAACGTGCCCGGCACGATTACCACATCGAAGACACTTTCGAGGCGGGGCTGGTGCTGCAGGGCACGGAGGTGAAGTCGTTGCGCGAGGGCCGAGCCTCGCTGGTCGACGGCTACGCCAGCATCGACGGCGGCGAAGCGTGGCTGATCAACGTCCACATCCCCGAGTACGCACAGGGCACCTGGACCAACCACGCCGCTCGCCGCAAGCGCAAACTGCTGCTCCACCGTAAAGAGATCGACAAGCTCGCCGCCCGGGTCAAGGAAGGCGGGCTGACGATCGTGCCGCTCAAGCTCTACTTCAAGGACGGCAAGGCCAAGATCGAGATCGGTCTCGCCCGCGGCAAGAAGGACTGGGACAAGCGGCAGGCGCTTGCCGAGAAGCAGGCCAAGCGGGAGATGGCGCGGGCGATCCGCCACCGTAACCGATGAGCCGACCCCGACGTATTCTCGCCGCGACCGTCATGCTGACCGTCGTGAGCACGACCCTGACCGGCTGCCTGGAGGAGGCGTCGCCGCACGACGCGGTGCGCGACTTCCTGGTCGGCTGGCAGTCCAACGACTACGAGCTGGCCGCCTCCCGCGCCGACGGCGACCCCGCCGCGGTGCGCAAGGCGCTCGCCGACGCCAAGCTGCAGCTCGACGCTGCCTCGTTCCGGTTCCGGATCAAGAGCCTGACCGTGGAGGGCGACACCTCGCGGGCCGAGTTCGGCGTCGAGGTCGACCTGGGCGACAACAACCCGCTGTGGACGTACGACAGCGTGCTGCCGCTCCGCATGCGCGACGGCGTCTGGAAGGTGGAGTGGTCGCCGTCGGTGCTGCACCCCCAGCTCAAGGAGGGGCAGCGGTTCGCCGTCAAGGCCGAGCCGAAGCCGCGCCAGCCCGTCGTCGACCGCGCCAGCGAGCCTCTCCAGCAGGACATGTTCCTGTACGTGAGCGGGGTCGTGCCCGCGCAGCTCGGCGACCGTGCCGAGGAGGTCGTCAAGCAGCTCTCGGAGATCACCGGTTACGCGCAGGACCGGCTGCTCAGCCGGATCCGCTCCGCGCCGCCGAACGAGACCGTGCCGCTGATCACCTTCGGCCGCACCCGCTACCAGTCGGTCAAGCAGAAGCTCGACGCCATCCCCGAGGTCAAGACCGTCGCGGAGAAGCAGCCCGTCGACCCCGCCGACCCCAAGCAGATCGTCGGCAAGGTCAGCGCGCTCACGCCCGAGACCGAGCAGAAGCTCGGCGGCCCCCAGCGGGCGGGCGACTCGATCGGCCAGAGCGGCCTCCAGCAGGCCTACCAGGGCTACCTGACCGGCTCCACCGAGACCCAGGTCATCATCCTCGACCTGGAGACGGGCGAGGAGGTGGCGTCGCTGCAGCAGTGGCCCGGCCGGCAGAACCGCTCGGTCCGGACCACGATCGACAGCGGCGTGCAGGCCGCCGCCGAACGCGCCGTCTCCAGCACCCGCACCAGCGCCCTGGTCGCGGTCGACCGCAGGACCGGCGAGATCCGGGCCGTGTCCACCCGCGGCCTGCACCAGGAGAAGGACGCGCTGGCCGGACGGTTCCCGGCGGGCACCACGTTCTCCATCGTCGCGGCCGACGCCATCCTCAAGGCCGGGGTGCAGACCAAGCAGAAGCTTCCCTGCCCGGCGGAGCGCACGGTCGGCGGCGCCCGGTTCGTCCACGCGAGCGAGGTCACCGGCTCCTCCCGCTCCTTCCAGGAGAACTTCGCCCAGGGCTGCGTCACCGCGCTGGCCTCCCTCGCCCGCCGGGTGAGCGGCGAAGACCTGACCCGCAGCGCCAAGACCTTCGGCATCGGCCAGCCGTGGCGGCTGCCGCTCAAGTCGTTCAGCGGCTCGCTGCCGTCCTTCAGCAGCGACGCCGACAAGGCCAAGGCCATCGCCGGCCAGAACGTCCAGGTGAGCCCGCTCAGCATGGCCCTCGTCGCGGCGGCCGTGTCGTCCGGCACCTGGCGGCCGCCGGTGCTGGTCACCTCCCCGGACGCCCCCGACGCGGCGGCCGAGGCCGAGCCCGCGCCGCAGCCCCCGCCCCAGCAGCTCGACCCGGCGGTCCGCAAGGCGCTGACGGCCATGATGAAGGCGGGCGCCCAGGGCACCCCCGCCCAGGCCGGCCGCGGACGCGTGTACGGCGTGACCTCGGCGGCGACCGGCAAGGAGAACAACGCCTGGTTCGTCGGCTGGCAGGGCGACCTGGCCATCTCCGTGTTCACCAGGAACTACGACCCCGCGGCCGTGGCCGGCAGCTTCTTCGCCGCCCTCGGCGACTCTCCGTGATTTTCTCGTGACCTGAAGCAACCATCGGGCGGGCCGGTCGCGTCTTACTGAGTGACCGGTCCCGCTCGGGGGGTTGCGGGACCAGTCGCCGTGATGAGATCAGGACTTCATCTCGGGGGAAGTCCTGCCGTCATTGACCGGCTCGACCCTGCCGGTCGCCCCCGGGGGCGTGATGCTGCTGTGCTGCGCTCCCGGGGGCCCCTGGGAATGAAGTTGGCATCCGGGGCGTTGTCAGAGGTAACCTTCGTGGTGCTCGGTCTCGTGCGCGAGACCGTGTTGACAACTCCACAGGGGGTGACTGGCTTCGACTTTGACCTTACAAGTCAGGTGAAGCGGGCCGAGGACTGCGGACATAACCTCGTTAATCCTGTGACCGCGAAAAATAAGTGCCAATAAGAAGCACGCTGAGGTCAGCCAGGGTTCCCTGGCTCTCGCTGCCTAAGTAGCGAAACCTCTGTCAGCCCGGGAGCGCCTTCGGCCCGGGATCTGGCATCGCTAGAAGGCTCCACCGATCGGCCCGGCCACGGGGATGATCGGGAAACCAAACAGTGGCTGAGCCCGTCGGCGACTTGCCTGCGTGATCGCCGGGGCTGAGAAAAGCACAGCAGGCTGCGCCCGGAGAAGCCCTGTCTTGGGGTTGAAGGACGCGGGTTCGATTCCCGCCACCTCCACTGTGATCGCCGGAAGGGCGGTCGGTCGGCTCTCGCCGCACCGGCCGCCCTTCCGGCGTTTCCGGCCCCGGATCAGCAGCGCGGCGCGATCGCGTCGATCTTGCCGCCGAAGTCGCCCTTGTAGTTCTTGCGGTAGTCGCCGCTCAGCACGCGCCGGGTCTCCTTGCGGGTGGGCACCCGGATCCAGTTGATGAAGCAGCCGTTGGCGGTGGCGAGGAAGGAGCCCACGTTGTCGTGCAGGTTCCGCGGCACGTCGACGTACCCGTTGCCGGGCCGCCAGCACCACCTGTTGCCGCTGTAGTTGCTGCCGCTCCACAGGCAGATGTCGCCGGCGGCGGCGGACGCCGAGGTCGCCGAGACCGGCGCCGCGCCTGCCAGGACCGCGAACCCGACGGCGGCGGCGACGGTCACGGCGCGCTTGGCGGATGTCCTGAGGTTCATGACGAAGTCCCCTCGCTCTTCGCTGCCGGACCCGTTCCGGCGGCGGCTCGGTGACATTCTGTAGCGAAGCGATCGCTCTTCGCTTCCGCCTGCCGGTGACAAGAGCGGTGACTTACGGTCGGCCAGAACTGACCCGCGGGCCAGCGATCAGACGCGGCGTCACGTACTCAGCAGCGGGCCAGCAGGAAGGCCTGGCCGGCGGTCTCGTCCGGATGCCGCTCGCGCTCCAGCCGGGCGGTGACCGTGAAGCCCGCCGCGGCCAGTTCCTCCGCCACCTGGTCAGGCCGGAGACGGTGGAAGTCGAGCCGGACCCGATGACCGAACGCCTCGTTGAAGCGGAGCGGCTCGTCACCCACCTGGAACCCCAGCAGCAGCAGGCCGCCGGGGGCGAGGACGCGGCGGAACTCCCGGAACACCTCAGGGCGGCGGCCCGGCTCGACGTGGATGACCGAATACCAGGAGACGACGCCGCCGAGCGAGCCGTCCGGAACGTCGAGGGCGGTCATCGTGCCCTGCTCGAACCGGATCCCCGGGTGGGCGGCGCGGGCCAGCTCGACCATCCGCGGCGACAGGTCGACGCCGTGCACGTCCACCCCGAGGTCGCGCAGGATCGCCGTGATCCAGCCGGGACCGGACCCCACGTCGGCCACCGGGCCGCTCACCAGCTCGGCGAAGTGCGTCAGGAACGCGTGCTCCAAGGTCCGGGCGGGAGGAGCGGCCTGGAAGTGCTCGATGTAGGCGGGGGCGATGGCGTCGTAGGCGGCGCGGGTGGCGGTTTCGGTCATGGCGCTCGATGCTAGACGTCTCCACCTCGGCCGGGGTGATCGTGCTCGCCGAGCGGGATGAATCGGACCTGACTAAGGTGTCTGCGTGTGAGTGATCAGGTCATCGGCGGGTACGCGCTCCGGCGCGTCCTCGGTCGCGGCGGGATGGGCGAGGTCCACCTGGCCAAGACGCCCACCGGCGGGCTGGCCGCCGTCAAGGTCATCCGCCCGGAGCTGGCCCGTGACCCCGCCTTCCGCCGCAGGTTCGAACGGGAGGTGGCGGCGGCGCGCCGGGTCGCCCGGTTCTGCACCGCGCCGGTGCTCGACGCGGGCCTCGACGGCGACGTCGCCTACCTCGTCACCGAGTACGTGAAAGGCCCCGACCTGGCGCAGGCCGTGCGCGACCAAGGGCCGCTGTCCGGAGGCAACCTGGACGCGCTGGCCGTCGGCATCGCCACCGCGCTCAGCGCCATCCACGCCGCCGGAGTGATCCACCGCGACCTCAAACCGTCGAACGTGCTGCTGTCCCCGCTCGGGCCGCGGGTCATCGACTTCGGCATCGCCCAGCTCGTCGGGACCGACACCAGCCAGGCCATCCTCGGCACACCCGCGTTCATGGCACCTGAGCAGGCCCGTGGCGAGACCGTGGGGCCGTTCACGGACGTGTTCGCCTGGGGCGGGGTGATCGCGTTCGCCGGCACGGGGCGGCTGCCGTTCGGCGGCGGGTCCCCGGGCGAGGTGATCCACCGCATCACCCACGAGGGGCCGCACCTGGACGGGCTCGACGGCGGCGTCCGAGGGCTGGTGGAACAGGCCCTTGCCAAGGACCCCCGGTCCCGGCCGTCGGTGTCCCGCCTCCTGGCCGAGCTGCTGGGCGGTGGCCAGGTCAGCCCGGCCTCGGCCACCGAAGCCGTCGAACGCACCTGGACCGTCCCGCTGTCCACATCGGACCTCAGGCCATCCCGTGAACAGGACGGTGAGGTGTTCCCGGACAGTGGGTGGGCTGGGGATGTCCGGCATGCCCAAGACGATCAGGCGCTGCCCGGCGGGTGGGGGAGAGCCGGTGGGGATGCCGGGCCTCTTATGCCGTCTGACGGCGGGGCTGCTCGTCAGGGGCAGGTGGGGCCGGATGGGCAGTGGCGGCCCAGCTTGGGGAGTGGTCCCGTTCCTGGTCGTCCTGCCGATGTTCAGGCGGGTTCGTTCCAGGGTTCCGCCGGGGGAGGGCGGGCGGACTCGGGCGGGCGTTCCCGGAGGAAGCTGGGGTGGGTGGTCGGCGGGGTGCTGGCCGTGGCGCTGGCCGGTGCGGGGGTTGCTGCCGCTGCAAACGCGCTGGGGGCGGAGACGTGGCCGTACGAGAGCGACTTCGGTGACGCGTGGGAGGTCGGGGCGTCGGAGGCGGGGACGGCGGAGCGGGACGGGTCCGGCTACGTGCTGGCGGTGGAGGACGGGTGGCGGCTGTGGAAGTCGGCGCCGCGGCGGGAGCCCGGCGGCGGGGTGGTCGTCAGCGCGCGGGCGGGGCTGGTGGACGGTGCGGGGGAGTACGGGGTCTGGTGCCGGGGGGCGTCGGGTGATCGGTACGAGTTCGCGGTCGGGGGCGGGCAGGTGACGATCGTCAAGCGCCGCGCCGGGCAGGAGGGCGTGGTTCTGTATGGGCCGGAGAAGGCGGAGTCGGCGGCCACGGACCGGATCGTGGCGGAGTGCGCCGGCGACGGCGGCGCGGTGACGTTGCGGATGTGGCTGAACGAGCATCTGGTGGCCGAGGCGACGGACGCGAGGGAGCCGTTCGGGCCCGGCCTGGCCGGGGTGCACGCCGCGCCGGAGGCCGGGAAGGCGGTGCGGGTGCGGTTCGAGTCGTTCGCGCTGCGGCCGGTGCGGGGCTGAGGCTATGGGGGTGCGGTTCCGGCTGCTGGGCCCGCTCCGGGTGGAGGACGGCCCGGAGCCCGGCCCGGCCAAGCATCGGGCGCTGCTCGCGGCGCTGCTGCTGTCGGCGGGCACGGCGGTGCCGGTCGAGCGGCTGATCTCCATGCTGTGGGGGGACCGGCCGCCCGCGTCCGCCGAGTCGGTGCTGCGGGTGTACGTGAGCGCGTTGCGCAAACTGGTCGGCGGGATCACCACGGTGCCGGGCGGCTACCTGCTGGAGGTGGAGCGGGACGCGGTCGACTGCCACCGGTTCGAGCGGCTCGTCGGGGAGGCCAGGCAGGTCCGGGAGGCGGGCGGGTACACGGAGGCCGCCGCCGGGTTACGAGATGCGCTGGCGCTGTGGCGGGGGGAGGCTCTGGCGGGCGTCGACAGTGCCGAACTGCGTCGTTCGTACGCCGTACCGCTCGAAGAGCTGCGCCTGACCGCGCTCGAAGAGCGCGTGGACCTGGACCTGCGGCTGGGGCGCGGCGGCGAGGTGGTCGGCGAGCTGCGGGCGCTGGTGAACTCCCATCCGCTGCGGGAGCGGGCGTGGGCGCAGCTGATGGCCGCTCTGCACCAGGCGGGGCGGCGGTCCGAGGCGCTGGCCGCCTACCAGGAGGCGCGGCGGGTGCTGGTGGACGAGCTGGGGCTGGAGCCGGGCGCGGAGCTGCGGGAGGCGCACGAGCGGGTGCTGGCAGGCGAGGTGGTGGCGCCCGTCGGCGTCCCCTTGTCGCAGAAAGTCCCCCTCAATGAGACCCCGCCCGACATTTCAGACTTCACCGGAAGACAGGCCGTCCTGGCGTGGATCCTCCGCGAAGCAAGAGGCGCGCTCGACGCGAACAACGCAGAACCCCTCGGCACGGCAGGGGCCGGTGCGGCGGGCTTCGGTGGTGCGGCGAAGTCCGGAGCAGTGGGCGCCCGCGAGGTGGGGGGCGGGGCGCCGGTGCACCTGGTGGTGCATGGGCCTGCTGGGTGTGGGAAGTCCGCTGTTGCGGTGCGGGCGGCGAATCTGCTGGAGGCCGGTGACGGGAGGCTGTTCGCGGTGCTCGGGGATCGGGCGCCGGGGGCTGTGCTGGAGGATCTGCTGCGGTCGCTGGGATGGCCTGACGGGGCGGTGCCGCCGACGCTGGATGAGCGGGTGAGGCTGTATCGGCGGCTCACTTCTGCTCGGCGGCTGGTCGTGGTGCTGGATGACGCGACGGGGGAGACGCAGGTGCGGCCTCTGCTGCCGACCGGGCCCGGCAGCGTGACGATCGTGACCAGCCGCTCGCCGCTGGCCGGGCTGGAGGCGGCCAGGCCGTACGAGCTGGGCGTGCTGGAGCCGGACGAGGCGCTGGAGATGCTGGCCGCGGTGGGCGGGCGCGACCGGGTGGCGGCCGAGCCGGAGGCGGCCCGGGAGATCGTCCGGCTCTGCGGCGGGCTGCCGCTGGCGCTGCGGATCGCCGGGTCGCGGCTGGCCAGGAAGACCGCCTGGACGGTGGCCCACCTGGCCGGTCGGCTCGGGGACGAGCGGCGCAGGCTGGACGAGCTGAGCGCGGGCGATCTGGCCGTGCGGGGCAGTCTGGCGCTCGGGTACCGGGGGCTGGCGGAGCCGGAGCGGCGGCTGCTGTGCGGGCTCGGCGCGTTCACCGCACCCGACTTCGCGCCGTGGGTACTGGGCGAGGAGCTGGAGCCGCTGGCCGAGGCCGGTCTGCTGCAGTCGCGCGGGCTGGACGAGGCGGGCCAGGAACGCTACGGCTGGCACGACCTGACCAGGCTGTTCGCGGCCGAGCGGCTGGCGGAGGAGGGCGGCCCGGGCCCGGTGCTGGCGGCCAGGGCGGCGGACATCCTCGACCGGGCCAGGCGGGCCAGGGCCACGCTGCTGCCCGCCGAGCCGGGCTCCGGCCAGACGCTCGTCCGCACGGCCGAGCAGATCCTGGAGACGGGCCGGTTGCGACAGGAGGCGCGCTGGCTGAGCGCGGAGCGCCGGTTCCTGGTCGCGACGGTCGGCGACTTCTTCCGTGCGGGTCTGTACGAGGCGGGTCTGTACGAGGCGGCGTGGCGGCTGGCGTTCTACCTGACGCCGCTGTTCGAGCTGGCGGGCCACCACGACGACTGGCACGCCACGACCGCGACCGGGCTGGACGCGGCCAGGATGTCGGGCCACCGGCAGGGGGAGGCGCTGCTGCTGCGCGGCCTGGCCGACCTGCACCGGGCGGAGGGCCGGAACGACGCCGCGGCGGCGGCGCTCCGGGCCGCCCAGCCGCTGGTGGAGGGGCTGGAGCTGGCCCGTGTCACGCTCCGGCTCGGCCTGGTGGAACCCCGTCCGGCCGAGGCGGAGCGGCTGCTGCGGCGGGCGCTGCACGTCTTCGGCGAGGCGGGCGATCAGCGGGGCAGGGCCGACGGGCTGCGGGCGCTGGGTGCGCTGCTGTCCCGCCGGGAGCCGCTGGAGGAGAGCCTGGCCGCCTACCGGGAGCTGGGCGACCCGCGCGGTGAGGCCGAGGCCCTGCTCGTCCTGGGCGAGGCGTACCTCGATATGGGCGAGACTGATGGTGCGGTTGAGACACTGACGCGCGCTATGGGAGAGTTTGACCAGATCGGCGACGAGCACGGCCGCGCGGCGGCCGAACGGCTCGTACGAGGGGCGCACGCGGGGGAGAGCAGCCCGCTATACGGATCCTGAAGGTCGCCCCGCTAGCGTTCGGGCCTGATCCTTGAACCCCCGGAAGGTGACCCAGTGACCATGCGCAAGACGTTCGTGCTGGCTGTGGCGGCCGTCGCGCTGACCGGCTGCGGGATGGTGCCGACCGTGATCGGCGGCGGCGGCCAGGAGAAGCAGGCCGCGACCCAGCCCGCCGCGGCGACCTCGACGTCCCCGAGCGTCCCGGCCGACGACGCGGCGTCCGACACCGCGCTCACCGATCAGGACGCGGCTCCCACTCCCGAGGCGGCCGAGAGCGCGCCGCCCCAGGCGGACAGCGTGATCGCGACCCACACGGCCAAGGTCCGAGGCTCCAGCGGCGAAGTCACCACAGTCAAGATCGACATCACCGAGCTGCGGCGCCAGGGCAGGACCGCGGTGCTCCGGTGGACGATAACCACCCTGGAAGGCCGGTTCAACCTCCACAGCGGCCTGGGCCGGGGCGCTCTGGACTACTCGGTGTCCGCCGTCAGCCTGGTCGACCCGGTCAACGCCAAGCGGTACCGGGTGGCCCGCAACGGCTCCGGCGACAGGGCCGCGTGCATCTGCTCGGCGACCCAGGGCGCGTTCATGGAGAAGGGCGAGCGGACCGACCTGTACGCGTTCTACGCCGCCCCGCCGCCCGACGTCACCAAGCTCACCGTCGAGATGCCGCGCGTCGGAGTGATCACCGATGTTCCTGTCTCTTAGTCTCGCCTTCACGCTGGCGCTGTCGCCGACCCCGCCGCCGGAGTCGGCGACCGGTGTGGTCGAGGACCTGGTGCTCCCGGTCGAGGACATCATCGCCGAAGTCGAGTCGCTCGACGGGAGCGAGAGCGAGTCGCAGCAGGGCGACGAGGTGACGGTGGCGCTGACCAGCGACGTGCTGTTCGCCCTGGACAAGTGGCAGCTCAACGCCAAGGCGAAGCAGCGCCTCAAGGAGGTCGCCGACCAGATCAACACCGACGGCGCCGGCGGCGTGGTGCGGATCGAGGGCCACACGGACGACCAGGGCACCGACGCCTACAACCGCACCCTGTCGCAGCGCCGGGCGGACGCGGTCAAGCAGGTGATGGAGGGCATGCTCACGCTCCCTGGCGTGCGCCTGGAGGCCCGGGGCTTCGGAGAGAGCCGCCCCAAGCTGCCCAACATGGCCGAAGGTAAGCCGCTGCCGAAGAACCGCGCCAAGAACCGCCGGGTCGAAATCGTGTACACGATCAAGCAAGGAGGGGTTCAGGCCACTGGCGGGACTCTGAGCCCGGAAGGTGCGCAGTGAGAATGAGGAAGACGTTCACACTGGCTGTGGCGGGAGTCGCGCTGGCCGGTTGCGGGATGCTGCCGAACGTGACCGGCGGCGGCGGCGCGGAAAAGCAGGTTGTCACCCAGAGCGCACCGGCGGAGAGCGGACCTGAGACCTCCGCCCCGGCCGAGCAGCGGACCGCGCCGCCTCAGGGCGACCAGGTGATCGCCACCCGCGAGGCCAAGGTGCAGGGCAGCGATGGGGCGACCAGGGTGCGTGTGGAGGTCACCGCGCTGCTGCGCCAGGGCAAGACCGTGACGCTCAACTGGACCCTCACCACGCTGGAAGGCAAGTTCGCCCTGCACAACGGCCTGGGCCGCGGCGTTCTCGACTTCACCGTGTCCGGTGTCAGCCTGGTCGATCCGGTCAACGCCAAGCGTTATCGGGTGGCCCGCAACGGCACCGACGCCAACGCCAAGTGCGTCTGCTCGGGCACCCAGGGCGAGTTCCTGGAGAAGGACGAGAGCGCCAGCCTGTACGCGGTCTTCGCCGCGCCGCCCGCCGACGTCACCAAGGTCAACATCGAGATGCCGACGATCGGCATGCTCATCGACGTCCCGATCTCCTGACTGATCGCGGTCGCCGGCGCGGCACCCCGGGTGCCGGTGAATGACGGATGCGCCGTGGTTCAGGTGTTCTTGAGGCGCGCCAGGGCGGCGATGATGCGGTCGGCGATGTCCTCAGGCCAGGGGAACTCGCGGATCACGGCGCGCTGGTGGGCCAGGCCGTGCAGGCCCAGCCATAGGGCGACCGCGTCGCTGAACAGGTCGGTGCTGGTGGATCGACCGGCTGCGACGCAGTCGCCGAGGGCGTCGATGAGGACCTGGAGGGCGTCCATGCCCAGCCCGTCCATGTCGGCCTCGCTGATCGAGCCTTCCATGTTCGGCGTCCACAGGCCGCCGAACATGATGCGGTAGCGCCCGGGGTGGGTCCGGGCCAGGTCGAGGTAGGCGTGGCAGGCGGCGAGCAGCCGTTCTGCGGGGTCCTCGCCCGCGTCCGCCACTGCCGCGCGCATGGCGGTGGTGAGCTGGGCGAACTCCTGGCGGACCACGGCCAGCATGATGGCCTGCGAGTCCGCGAAGTGCGCGTAGATCGAGGGCGCCGCGCACCCGATCCGGCGGGCGATCGAGCGCAGGGTGATGGCGCGTTCGTCGCCCTGCTCGTCGAGTAGTTCCACCGCCGCCGTGATGATCTCGTCGCGCAGCTTGCGCCCCTCGCCGCGGCGGTTGCGCCTCCGTGCGGGCGCCGGTTCGTTGTCCTTCATCTCCGTAACGATACACCTCAAAGTTTAAGGATGTTAGGTGTTGTGCTCCTGTAGTTACTCCTGTTAGCTTACATGCGTTAGCAAACATGCGAAGTCTTCAGGGGTACGTCATGAACAGCTCTGTCGCCACCCGCGCCACGGAGGTCGTCCTGCCAGGCCCGGTCGAGCCGGACGGCCTGCGTTTACGGGTCAGCGACCTCCCGGCCCCGGCCGAGGGCCAGGTCCTCCTGCGCATGGACGCCACCGGGGTGTCCTTCGCCGAGCAGCAGATGCGCCTGGGCAAGTACTACGACCAGCCGGCGTACCCGTTCGTGCCCGGCTACGACGTGGTGGGCACGGTCACCGCCACCGGCCCGGGGGTGGACCCGGCGATGACCGGCCGTCGCTTCGCCGCGGTCATCAAGGTCGGCGGGTGGGCCAGTCACCTGCTCGTCGAGGCCGGCGACCTGGTGCCGGTGCCGGACGAGGTCGACCCGGCGGCGGCGCTGGCCGTGGCCGTCAACGGCGTCACCGCCTGGCAGATGCTGCACCGCAAGGCCAAGGTCCGGGCCGGCGCGACCGTGGTGGTGCTCGGAGCCAACGGCGGCGTCGGATCCATCCTCGTACAGCTGGCCCGGCACGCCGGGATCACGGTGATCGGCACGGCGTCGGCACGCCACCACGAGACCGTGCGCGAGCTGGGCGCGACCCCCGTCGACTACCGCGACCCGGACATGTACCAGCAGATCCGCGAGCTCGCCCCCGGCGGCGTGGACGCCGTCTTCGACCACGTCGGCGGACCCGGGCTGGTGGAGTCGTGGCGGCTGCTGCGGCGCGGCGGCACGCTGGTCAACTACGGGGCGGCATCGGGCAAGAACGACAAGGGCAACGCCCTGCTGCCGACGGTCAAGCTGTTCGGCCGGCTGCTGGCCTGGAACCACCTGCCCAACGGCAAGAACGCGCACTTCTACAACTTCTGGGCGGGCCGGCGCCGCCTGGCGGACTTCCGGGCCCGGCTCAGCCAGGACCTCACCGAAGTCCTGCGGCTGGTGGCCGCCGGAGCCGTGGTCCCGCGGATCGCGGCGCGGATCCCGCTCACCGAGACCGCCGCCGCGCTCACTCTCGCCGAGTCCCGCACCGTCCTCGGCAAGGTCGTCATCGTCCCCGAGCCGTAAGACGGCCCACCCTCACTTCACCCTTCCGGAGGTCCACACCATGAACGTCGCCGCACCCGCCACGCCGATACCCGCCACCGAGCTTCCGTCCGCGAACAAGGCCGACAACCGTCCCGGCTACATCGGCTTCGCCGCGGCCTTCCTCTTCGGGCACGGCACCGCCGCGCTCTCCAAGGGCGCCGACCCGGTGCTCTCCCTGCCCGCCTGGGTCCCGCTCACCCTGCTCGGGGTCGGCATCGTCACCGGCCTGGTCCTGATCATGAAGGCGGGCGCCCGCGCCGGGCGGGGCGCCGACCGGTCGGAGCAACTGGCCGAGAAGCTGGTCGGCACCTCCTGGGTCACCGGTTTCGTCGCGCTCGCCCTGGCCATCACCGGCGTCGCCACCGCCTTCGACCTGCCCGAACTCCAGGACGTGCTCTGGCCCGCCGGGTCCGTCCTCGTCGTCGGCCTGATCAACCTCGCCGAAGGCGCCGTCCGCCGCAACACCCTGCACTACGGCCTCGGCACCTGGCTCACCCTCATCGCCTCCGCCTCGCTCTTCCTCGACACCCCCGGCGTGTACGGGGTGCTGGCCGTCGCGGGCGGCGCCGGCTACCTCGTGGCCGCGGCGCTGGAACCCCGCCGCCTGGCCGCCTGATCAGATCCCATCGTCCTGAGGAAGGCCATCATGACCGGCGCCGCACTCGACGCCCTCGGCGACGGAGCCGATCGCGCCGGGTCGGCGGAGGCCGTGATCTCCGTACGCGACCTGATCCCGGCATCACGTGGAGCAGGAGGAACCGTTGCTGTTTCCCGGAGACGCGGGGGCGACACGAGGGCGGCGCGGGGCGACGCGGGGCGACGCGGGGGTGACGCGAGGGCGGCGCGGGGCGGCGCGGGGCGACGCGGGGGCGGTGCGGGGGTGACGCGAGGTGACGCGGGGGCGACGCGAGGTGACGCGAGGTGACGCGAGGGCGACGCGGGGTGGCGCGGGGGTGACGCGAGGGCGATGCGGGGGGCGGCGCGGAGGCGGTGCGGGGGCGACGTGGGGGCAGGGTCAGGTCGCACTCGCCGTGCTGCGACCGCTTACTCGCCCTTGAGTTCGCTCAGCGTCGCGGTGACCTTCCGCGTCTGGCCGCCGCGGGCGAACTCGACCTCGACCTTGTCACCCGGCTTGTACTGGGTGAGGAGTTCGGTGAGGTCGGCGATGGTGGGGGTGGGGGTGCCGGCGACCGAGAGGATGACGTCGCCCTCGCGGATGCCCGCCTTGGCCGCGCCGCCGCCTCGCTGCACGGAACGGACGCCGACGCCCGCGGGGGCACCGTCGTCGCCGATCACCGTGGAGCCGACGATGCCCAGCGCCGCGCGGTGACTGTTGATCACCCGGCCGTGCTGGACGATCTGCGAGGCGATGTCCGTGGCGACGTTGCTGGGGATGGCGAAGCCGATGCCGGGGGCGGCGCCGCCGCCCAGCGACGGGTTGGTGGCCGCGAGCGTGGGGATGCCGATCACGTGGCCGGACATGTCGACCAGGGCGCCGCCGCTGTTGCCGGGGTTGATCGCGGCGGAGGTCTGGATGGCGCTGGTGATGGTCGCGCCGGGGGAGCCTTCGTCCTGCGGTTCGGTGACCGTGCGGCCGGTGGCGGAGACGATGCCGTTGGTGACGCTGCCCGACAGGCCCAGCGGGTTGCCCATGGCGAGCACGAGCTGGCCCACGCGGAGCTTGGACGAGTCGCCGAACTTGGCGGGGCGCAGCGTCCGCGGGTCCTCCACCTTGATCACGGCGAGATCGCCGATGGGGAAGGACTCGACCAGCCTCGCGGTCCGGGAGCCGCCGCCGGTGGCAAGCGTGACCTGCATCTCGGTCGCCTCGCCGATGACGTGCGCGTTGGTCACGATGTGGCCTTTGTCGTCGTACACGACTCCGGAGCCGAGGCCGGTCGGCGTGGTGATCTGGACGATCGACGGCAGCACCTGGGAGATGACCCGCTCGTAGGTCTGCTCCAGCTCCAGGCCGGGGGCGGAGCCGGGCGTGGCGGGGGCGGTGGTGGTGGTGGGTGTGGCGGCCGGCGACGCCGCGCCGGGTGTGCCGGACAGGTCGGCACAGCCGGTGACCAGGATCGCGGCGGCCAGCGCGGCGGCGAGCTTGCGCATGCCCGGTAATGTGCCCAGCCGGGCTTGAAAGATACGCTCCCCGGATTCCGGGCGGGAGCAGAATGAAGTTCTGCTGACCGTATAGCGGAAATGTCGCCTTACCTGGTGACGTAGCCTCAGGGGCATGGCGGACGTCGGCGATGAGAACAACAGCAACGATGCTCCCACCGCTCCCTTCCCGAAGATCGTCCCGTCTGACGACGACACCGTCGTCTTCCGCTGGGACCGCCTGCCGGGAGCCCCTGAGGCCGGCCCGGAGTCCCCGCGGGAGGACAGCGCTGCCACCGTGCCCGCTTTCAAGGCGGTGACCCCGAAGCCCGCCGCCACCCCGCCGCCCGAGATCTCCGGGCCGGTGCGGGTGGGGACGGGGCCGGAGCCGGAGCCGCCCGAGTCGCCCCCGCCGGCGGTGCCCGCGCCGCGGCCATCGCCCAAGGGCGGGCTGCTCAGTCTGATCGGGGACATCCCGATGCGGGTGGTCTACCTGCTGGGCGCGATCGTCGCCACGGTGGCGGCTGTCCTGCTGGTGTTCCTGATCTTCTCCGGTGACGTGCCGAACAAGGCGGGGAACGACGAGGAGATCGTCCCGGTCCCTGCCGTCTCGGCCGATCCTTGATCGATTTGGGGAAATTCCGTCCCCTCTAGGCCAGAAGCCTCCTCTAGAATATGGTTCTGTCATCGACGGAATCCGCCGGGAGGATGAGCTATGGCGATCGGGCTGAGCGAGGAACACGAGGCGCTCCACGAGTCGGTGAGCGGCTGGGCGGAGCGCAGCGTCCCCGCCGACACGTTGCGCTCGGCCACCGACGAACGGCCCGCCTTCTGGCCGGGCCTGGCCGAACAGGGCCTGCTCGGCCTCCACCTCCCGGAGGAGGCGGGCGGTTCCGGCTACGGACTGCTGGAGGCCGCCGTGGCCGTCGAGGCGCTGGCCGAGCGGATGGCGCCCGGCCCGTACGTGCCGACCGTGCTGGCCAGCGCGGTGATCCACGCCTCCAAGCGTCACGACCTGCTGCCCGGCCTGGCCGACGGCACCCGCACCGGCGCGCTGGCCCTCACGGGCGCGCTGACCGGCACCCGGGCGGGCGACGGCACGCTGACGGTGTCCGGCGCGGCCGAGCCGGTGCTCGGCGGCGCGATGGCCGACGTGCTCGTGCTGCCCGTCGCCACCGACGACGGCGAGCTGTGGGTGGCGGTCGACGCCACCGCCGCCACCGTGACCTCGCTCGAGTCGCTCGACATCACCAGGTCCGTGGCCAAGGTCGAGTTGGACGGCGTCGCCGTGCCCGCCGACCGGGTGCTCGACGGGGTGGAGAGCGCCGACGTCCGCAACATCGCCGCGATCCTGCTCGGCGCCGAGGCCGCCGGCCTCGCCTCCTGGTGCGTCACCAGCGCCGCCGAGTACGCGAAGGTACGGGTGCAGTTCGGCCGCCCGATCGGCCAGTTCCAGGGCATCAAGCACAAGCTGTCACGCATGCTGGTCGCGCTGGAGCAGGCCCGCGCCACGGTCTGGGACGCCACCCGCGCCACCGGCCAGGAGCTCGACTACGCCGCCGCGATCGCCGGGGTGATGGCCCCCGACGCCGCCGTGCAGTGCGCCAAGGACGCCATCCAGACCTTCGGCGGCATCGGCTACACCTTCGAGCACGACGTCCACCTCTACTACCGGCGCGCCCTCACCCTGCGCGCGCTGCTCGGCGGCTCCGCCGAGTGGGCCGCCCGGGTCACCGACCTGGCCGTGCGCGGCGTCACCCGCGAGATGGAGCTCGACCTGCCCGAGGACGCCGAGCCGCTGCGCGAGGCGCTGCGCGCCGAGATCGCGGAGATCGCCGCCCTGGAGGGCGTCGAGCAGAGGCGCGCCCTGGCCGACCGCGGCTTCGTCATGCCGCACCTGCCCAAGCCGTGGGGCCGCGGCGCGAGCCCGCTGGAGCAGGTGCTCATCGCGCAGGAGCTGAAGGCCGCCAAGGTCAAGCTCCCCGCCCTGATCATCGGCGCCTGGGTGGTGCCGTCCATCGCCGTCTACGGTACGCGCGAGCAGCAGGAACGCTTCCTGCCCAAGACGCTCAGCGGCGAGATGATCTGGTGCCAGCTCTTCTCCGAGCCCGGCGCCGGGTCCGACCTGGCCTCCCTGCAGATGAAGGCGGAGAAGGTCGAGGGCGGCTGGCGGCTCAACGGCCAGAAGATCTGGACGTCGATCGCGCACGTCGCCGAGTGGGGCATCTGCATCGCCCGCAACTCCAGCGAGGGCTCCAAGCACGAGGGCATCACGTACTTCCTCGTCGACATGAAGGCCCCCGGCGTCACCGTCCGCCCGCTCATCGAGATGACCGGCGAGAACATGTTCAACGAGGTCTTCCTGGACGACGTGTTCGTCCCCGACGACCTGGTGGTCGGCGAGGTCGGCGACGGCTGGCGGGTCGCCCGGAACACGCTCTCCAACGAGCGCGTCTCGCTCTCCTCGGGCTCCGGCGGCACCGGCGCGTCCGTGCCCGACCTGCTCGGGCTCGTCCAGCGGCTGGGCCGCGACCTCACGCCGGTCGAGGCGGACACGCTCGCCCGCGTCATCTGCGAGGGCCACTCCATCAACGCGCTCTCGCTGCGGGTCACGCTCAAGCAACTCGCCGGGAACGAGCCGGGCGCCGACGCGTCCGTGCGGAAGCTGCTGTCCACCTCGCACGCCCAGCACGTCTCCGAGACCGCGGTGAGCCTGCTCGGCGCCCAGGCCACGCTGGCCGCCGACATGAAGCTCGGCGACCCCGGCTACTGGAACCGCGCCGTGCTCGCCACCCGGGCGATGACCATCTACGGCGGCACCACCGAGGTGCAGCTCAACATCATCGGCGAGCGCATGCTGGGCCTCCCCAGGGACCCCGAACCGGGCAAGTAGCCGCCTCTCACGGCAGCACCGGCCGGGCCGGGACCGGCGTCCCGTCCTCGGCCGGCGCCGGCTTCCCGGCCCTGATCTCGCCGACGCACGCGGTCGTCCCGCCCGTCGTCCGCAGCCCCAGCTCGGCGCCCTCGCCGTGCAGGGTGGCGTACGTCGCGCCGAGGTCCCGGCCCGCCCGGATCTCCGCCGTCCCCACGCCCAGCCGGACGACGAGCGCGGCCTCCGCCGCGTTCAGGTACGAGACCTGCACCGTCCACTCGCCGCCCGGCAGCGCCCCGGGCAGCGGGAAGACGACCTCCTCGGCGCCGACGGGCGTGCAGGACTCGCCGCCCGGCACGATCACGCCCTCGATCTCCACCGGGACGAGCCGCCCCAGATCGTCGAAGACGAGCGGGGCGACGACCGGGCCCGACAGCTTCTCCGTCCAGCTCACCCGGCCGGGCGCGAGCGGGCCGAGGATTCTGGACGTTCGCGCGTACTGGAAGAAGAAGCCCGGGTTGGCGACCTTGTCCGGTACGGGAGTGTCCAGCACGACCGAGCCCTGGGGGACGCGGGTCAGCGCGGTCGTGGCCGTCACCACGTAACTCTTGACGTTCCGGCCGAGCGGCAGCGCGGTGAAGGCCGTCACCGACCAGACCGCGCCCGCCGCGCAGACCGCCGCCAGCGGCACCCAGGCCAGGCGCCACCGGGGCGGCGGGCGCAGCCACGGGCGCTCCTCGCCCAGCACCGGGATGAACGCCAGGCCGAGCACGATCGCGGCGACCACCGAGGTGGACGCGATGTACCGGAGCTCGAAACCGCTCAGATCGGGCCCCAGCGCCTCCACCCGCCCCAGCAGGACCGGGACGACGTCCGCCAGCAGGAAATAGCCGAGCAGCGTCAGCCAGGCCAGCCACGCCCGCCTCCGATACCGCACCGAGAACCCCACCACCGCCGCCCCGGCCGCCAGAGAGGCCCAGATCAGCGGCTCCGGGGTCGCCGCCAGCGCGTAGTCCTCGCCGATCGGCTGCCACCGCCACGGGCCGCCCAGCGACGTGGGCACCAGCGAGCCCGAGAACATCCGCCACGTGGCCGCCGCCGCCAGCCCGGCGTCCGGCAGGGCGGGCCGCACCGTGTCGTTCGTGAGCTGCACCGACGTGAACAGCTGGTGGAAGAAGACCACCGAGTACGCCGCGAGCACGCCGCCGTACAGCAGCCACACGCGCGCCATCCGGTCCCGCGCCAGCCAGCCCAGGGTCAGCACGAAAGCCAGCACCAGGATGAACGGCGACTTCACGTAGAACGCCATCGCGAACACCGTCCAGCCCACCGCCGCCATCGCGTGCCGCCACCGCCGCGTGCGGGTGTAGTGGACGTGCGAGGCCAGCGCCATCGGCAGCGCCACCTGGAACGGCATCGCCCCCAGCACCACCGACCACCACGACAGCGACGGGATCGTCATCGGCGTCAGCAGGAAGAACCCCAGCGGCACCAGGATCGCCGGGCGCGACCCGAACAGCACCCGCAGCAGCCGCAGCAGCGCCAGCCCCGCCGCCGCCAGCAGGCACATCGTGACCAGATGAGCCAGCGCGTCGTCGTACTCGCCCAGCCGGGCCATCGACCACTGGACCGCGAACGGGCCGGGGGCCAGGTGGCCGTAGTCGACCCGCATCAGGTATTCCCAGGTCAGCTGCTGTTCCAGGCCCCTGGCCATGAACATGAAGTCGTCCTGGCGGAAAAACGTCCGGCGGACCAGCTCGTACTTCCACACCAATTGGGCGGCCACCATCAGCAGCCCCGCGGCGAGCACCCAGTCCCCGCGCTCACCTCTCGCGACCACGGCCGCCCCTCCTGACTCCCGCCCCACGCGACAGCATGACGGAAAGGTCCCCTACGTGGCGAGATGCAGGGAAAAAGCAGTCATTGAGGTGTGATGTCATAGCTGGATGTCACACCAGGCCAGAGCCGCACTGGCCGGCGGCGCCCTCGGTCTCGCCCTCGGGATCCTCGCCCTCGGGCCCGCCCTGGGCTGGGGATTCGTCCTGCTGCAGGACATGGTCTTCGTCCCCGACCCGGCGTTCTCCCTCTTCACCTTCGGGCTCGCGGGGGGCGCGCCGCGCGTCGTCCCCAGCGACGCCGTGGTGACGGCGCTCTCCCAGGTGCTCCCCGGGGAACTGGTCCAGAAGCTCATCCTTCTGTCGATCTTCGTCCTGGGTGCGTCGGGCGCCGCCATCCTCGTCCCCGCCCCCTTGGCGCCCCGCCTGGTCGCTGCCTCCTTCTACATCTGGAACCCGTTCGTCGCCGAACGCCTCCTGATCGGCCAGTGGGCACTCCTCCTGGGCTACGCGGGCCTTCCCTGGGTCGTCCACGCCATCTCCCAGGGCCGCCGCCTCGCCGTCTCCCTCCTCCCCGCCGCAACGGGCGGCTTCGCGGCGATGCTGGTCACCACCGTCACAGCCCTCCCTGTGGCCGCCTTCCTTGATCGCGAGGCCCGAGGAAAGAGCCAGGACGGAGATTCGAGGAAGGCCGATGGTAAGGACTCGGGGACGAGCCTGCCCACGCGCGGAGTGCGGGCGGAGGATGTCCGAGATTCAGAGGAGGGCCTGCCTGGGCGCGGAGTGGGGGCAGGGGGCGATGGTGTAGTCGCCCGGCGGTCTTCTCTCAAGCGCTGGGGGGCGTTGTCCGGGTGGGGGAGGGGGTTGCGGGTTGGGGTGGTGCTGGTCGGGTTCTGTTCGCCTTGGCTGGTGGCGGCGGCGCTGAGGCCTGCGGGGCTTGAAGGGGATCCGGTGGGGGTGGAGGCGTTCGCGTCGCGGGCCGATACGCCGTTCGGGGCGGTGGGGAGTCTGCTGTCCCTGGGTGGGATCTGGAATGCGAACGCGGTTCCTGCCGGGTACGACGGGGTGGTGGGGGCGACGGCGCGGTTGTTGCTCTCGGTGGTGGGGATCGCGGGGTTCTGGTGGCTGGGGCGGCGGCTGGCTTATCGGAACGGGCTCGTGGTGGCGGGGGTGGTCGGGTTCGTGATCGGTGCCGCCGGGGTTACCGAGGCCGGGCGGGCGGTGCTGAAGTGGCTGGTCGGGGTCTGGGGCGGGTTCGCGGTGTTCCGGGACGCGCAGCAGTATGTGGCGCCGGTCGCGTTGATGGCGGCGGTGGGGCTGGGGTTGCTGGCGGCGGCTGCTGTCCGGGAGCGTCCGGTCGAAGTGGAGGGCCGGGCGAAGCAGCGGGTGGGGTCGTCCGCGGGCAGGCGGTGGGTGGCTGCTCTGGTCGTGGTGCCGGTGGCGGTGTTGCCGACGATGGCGTGGGGGTGTCTGGGGGCGCTGGAGGCGGTGGCGTATCCGCGGTCGTGGTACGAGGCGCGCGAGGTGTTGCGGGAGGACCCGGGGGCGGGGGATGTGCTGGTGCTGCCGTTCGAGTCGTACCGGAGGTTCGGGTGGAACGGGCATCGGGCGGTGCTGGATCCGGCGCAGCGGTTCTTCGCGGTGCCGGGGCGGCGGGTGGTGACGAACGACCTGGTGCGGGTGGGGGAGCTGGTCGTGCGGAGTGAGGATCCGCGGGCCGCGGAGGTAGAACGTGTACTAGAAGCGGGGTCGCCGGACCTGGCCCACATGGGGTTCCGGTACGTGATTGTTGACGCGGGGACCGTTGAGGAGCGGAAGCGGTTCGCGAGTTGGCTGGCGGATGCCGAGGTGGTGGTCGAGTCCGCGGAGCTGAGTCTGTACAGGTGGGAGCGCTGAGCTGACATCCCGATATGGTGGGTCATCAGGGGATATGTAAAAGTTGGGTCTAGCTACTAGCGAGTAGCAGTAATTGGTTCTAGGTTGGTCCCCAAGCCCCGGACCCCTGCCGCACCAGGAGGAACTCCGTGATCAGGATCCTGTTAGCTGCGATCATCGGCGTCGCCGTGGCCGCACTGGTGACGACGATCACCACGGTCTCCCTCACCGGTTCCACCGCGACGCCCGTCAATCAGCCGCTCTACAACTACGGCACGCGGTAACGGAGCGCCGCGATGCCGCCCTCCTCCTCAGGGGACGCGAGGGCGAGCCGGCGACCACTGCTTGAGATCGTCGTTCCCGCCTATAACGAGGAACGGCGACTTCCCGGGGGGCTCCTGCAGCTGTGCGCGAAGCTTGCCCGCCTGCCGTTCCCGACCGCAGTCATCGTCGTCGACAACAACAGCACGGACGGCACCGCCGACGTCGTCCGGGCCTGGCCGGAAGGTGAGGTCCCGGTCCGGCTGGTGAGCTGCCCGGTGCCCGGGAAGGGAGCCGCGGTCCGCGCCGGGCTGCTGGAGACGAGTGCCCCCTTCGTGGGGTTCTGCGACGCCGACATGGCGACCGACCTGGCCGCCGTCGATGTCGCGTTCGGCCTGCTCCTGTCCGGCGAGCGGGTGGTGATCGGCTCGCGCGCTCACGCGTACTCGAAAGTCGAGAACCGCCACAGCCGGATCCGCGAGATCGGCGCCTTCGGGTTCCGCGCGCTGGCCAGGGTGCTGGTGAACGGGGTGAGCGACACCCAGTGCGGGTTCAAGTTCTTCGACGCGCCGCTGGCCCGCGAGGTGGCGGCCGAGCTGCGGACCCCCGGGTTCGCGTTCGACGTGGAGTTGCTGGCGCGCTGCGCCGCCCGCGGCACGCGGGTGGTGGAGATCCCGGTGAGCTGGCACGACGTGCCCGGCTCGCGGTTCTCGCCGGCCCGGCACAGCTTCGGCATCATGCTGGAGCTGGGCAGGATCTGGCTGCGGCTGCGCGCGGCCCCGCCCGCGCCCATGTGGGAACCCCCGCTCGATCCCGTCGGATACCCGTAGCCGGCCGATGAAGATCGCCGTCGTCAACTGGCGCGACCCCTGGCATCCCGACTCCGGCGGCGCCGAGACCTACGCCTGGGAGATGGCGCGCCGGATGGTCCGCGCGGGCCACGAGGTGTGGTTCGTCACCGCGCGGGCGCCCGGCCAGTCGCGCTCGGAGACCCGTGAGGGAGTACGGGTGCGCCGGATGGGCGGGGTGTTCACCGTCTATCCGCTGGTGCTGCTCTGGCTGCTGGTCAGGCGCGGCCGGTTCGACGGGGTGCTCGACTGCCAGAACGGCATCCCGTTCTTCACGCCGTGGGTGCTGCCGCGCCGTACCCGGGTGCTGCTGGTGGTGCATCACGTGCACGACCGGCAGTTCGGCCTGCACCTGCCGTGGTGGCTGGCCGCGGTGGGGCGGTTCCTGGAGGGGCCGGTGTCGCGCTGGACCTACCGGCGGCACGCCGGGGTGGCGGTGTCGCCGTCCACCGTGCGCGCGATGCGGGAGCGGCTGCGCTGGACCGGCCCGGTTCACGTGGTGCACAACGGGGTGAACGCGACCCCGCCGCCCGAGACCGGGAAGAGCCCGGTGCCGCGGGTGGTCTGCGTCGGCAGGCTGGTCGCGCACAAGCGGGTGGACCTGCTGCTGGAGGCGGCGGCGGAGCTGCGCGAGCGGTGGCCCGGCCTGGTGGTGGACGTCATCGGCCGCGGCCCGGAGGAGGCCGCGCTCCGCGCCCGGCTGCCGGAGGGCGTCACGCTCCACGGCTACCTGCCGGAGGAGGAGAAGGCGCGGCTGGTCGCCTCGGCCTGGGTCCACGTCTCCGCCTCGCAGGGCGAGGGCTGGGGCCTGTGCGTGGTGGAGGCGGCCGCGCTCGGCGTGCCGACCGTCGCGTTCGACGTGGACGGGCTGCGGGACGCGGTACGGGACGGGGAGACGGGCTGGCTGGTGCCCGAGGGCGGATCGCCGGCGTCGGACCTGGCCAAGGGGCTCGGCGCGGCCCTGGACGAGCTGGCAGAGGCAGGCCCAGACGCCTATAACATGAAATGTCGGAAATGGGCCGGACGGTTCTCCTGGGACGCCAGTGCCGACCGCCTCATGGCGTTGCTCACCACGACGCTCACAGGGTCGCTGACAAGGGAGGAGCGGTGACGGACCAGGCCCGGCACCGCTTCTGGCTGCTCCTGTGCTGCGCCGGCTTCGCGATCCTGTCCTTCACCACCAAGCCCGGCCACCTCATCCCCGACACCAAGCTCGACCTGGCGCTCGACCCGATCGGCTGGCTGGAGCGCGCCACCCACCTGTGGGACCTGCAGCACTTCGGCCAGCTCCAGAACCAGGCGGCCGGCTACCTGTTCCCGATGGGCCCGTTCTTCGCCCTCGGCGAGCTGGCGGGTCTCGACGCCTGGATCACCCAGCGGCTCTGGCTGACGGTGCTGTTCTGCGCGGCGTTCCTGGGCGCGGAGCGGCTGGCCGGCAAGCTCGGCGTCGGCACCCCGGGCACCAGGATCGCGGGCGCTCTCGCGTACGCGCTCGCCCCCCGCGCGCTGTCGATCGTCGGCGAGATCTCCGTCGAGTGGCTGCCCGCCGCGATGCTGCCGTGGATCCTGATCCCGCTGCTCACCGCCGCCGAGACCGGGCAGCGGGCCAGGGCGGCGGTGCGGTCGGGGCTGGCCGTGGCGCTCTGCGGCGGGGTGAACGCGGTCGCCGTGCTGGCCGTGCTGGTCGCCCCGGTGCTCTACATCCTCACCCGGCCGCGCCCGGTGCCGCGCTGGCGGCTGCTCGGCTGGTGGACGGGCGCGGTCGCGGTGGCCACCCTCTTCTGGTCGCTGCCGCTGCTGCTGGCAGGCCGGTACGCGTTCTCGTTCCTGCCCTACACCGAGACCTCCGCGGCGACGACGCAGGTCACCTCGCTGACGAACGTGATCCGGGGCGCCTCCGACTGGGTGCGTTTCCTGCCGCTCAGCGGCGTGTTCGAGCAGCCGCCGGGGTTCGCGATCGCGACCTCCGGCGCGATGGTCGCGGTCACCGGCCTCATCGCCGCGCTCGGCCTGGCCGGGCTGGCCCGCCGCGACCTGCCCGCCAAGGGCTTCCTCGTCACACTCTTCCTGGTCGGCACGGCGGCGGTGGCGGCCGGGCACATCAGCGCGCTGGAGCCGGCCGTGGCCGAGCCGGTCCGGTGGCTGCTGGACGGCCCGCTCGCGCCGCTGCGCAACCTGCGCAAGTTCGACCCGCTGGTCCGGCTGGCGCTCGTGTTCGGGCTGGCCCATCTGCTGGCGAGCGTGCTGGGCCGGGCCCGGCTGCCGCTGCGGACGGTGGCGGTGACCGCGTTCGCCGCGCTGGTACTGCCCGTCTTCAACCAGGGGCTGGCGTACCCGGGCGTCTTCAAGGAGGTGCCGGACCACTGGCGGCAGGCCGCCGCCTGGCTGGACGAGAACGCGGGCGACGCCGGCGTGCTGGTGGTGCCCGGTGCGGCGTTCGGCGAGTACGTGTGGGGCCGGCCGATGGACGAGCCGCTCCAGCCGCTGTCCAGCGTGCGGTGGACGGCCCGGCAGATCACCCCGCCCGGCTCGGTGGGGCTGAGCAGGCTGCTGGACGCCATCGACCAGCGGCTGGCCGCCGGGCACGGCTCGCCCGGCCTGACGGAGGTGCTGCGCCGCATGGGCGTCCGGTACGTGGTCGCCAGGAACGACCTGATCCGGGAGGACCTCAAGGGCGCCTGGCCGGCCAGGATCCACGAGGCGCTGACCGAGTCGCCCGGCATCACGAAGGTCCGCTCGTTCGGGGAGCCGGTCGGCGACGTGCTCGGCGACGACGCCGTGGACCTGCTCGACGGCGCGTTCCCCGCGCTCGACCTGTACGAGGTCGAGGACCCGGTGGATCTGGTCACCGCCCAGGACGCGGAGTCGGCGCTGCGGGTCCGCGGCGGCCCCGACTCGCTGCTCGCGATGGGCGACCTCGGGCTGCTCGGCGACGGGCCGATCCTGATGAACGACGACGCCCGCGAGGCGGAGGCGCCGGTCGTGGTGAGCGACGCGCTGCGGCTGCGCGAACGGCACTTCGGGGAGCTGCGCTCCAACATCAGCCCGACCCTCACCGCCGACGAGCGCGCGAACTTCACCGGCGTGCTGGCGCTGGACCTGCTGGAGGACGGCTGGCTGGACGACACCGCCACCGCCGAGTACCGCGGTATCGCGCGAGTCTCCGCCTCCTCCTCGGCCGCCGACGCGGGCGCGCCCGCCGGGGTGAGCGACCCGTCGCGCGGCCCCTGGTCGGCGATGGACGGCGACTCCGGCACCGCCTGGGAGACCGACGGCGCGACCTCGCCCGAGGGCCAGTGGCTCCAGGTCGACCTGCCCTCGCGGCGGGAGGTGCCGCGGGTGCAGGTGATGTTCGCCGGCGAGTTCCTGCTCGGCCAGTCGGTGGGCCGGGTAGCGGTGGAGACCGAGGCGGGCCGCCGGGAGCAGGACGTCGAGCGGACCACGGACCCGCAGTGGCTGACCCTGCCCGAGGGGCCGACCTCGTGGATCCGGATCACGATCCTCTCCGTGCGGCCCGGCGACTGGGCCTACGGCCAGCGCGCCGGGATCGTCGAGCTGAACGTGCCGGGGGTGACGGCGGGCCGCACGATCCGGCTGCCCGGCTCCGGCGACGTGTACGTGATGGACCGCGGACTGGACGCCCGCCCCGGCTGCATGCGCGGCCTGAACCGGTGGGTCTGCAATCCGCCGCGGCTCGCCCGTACCGGAGAGGAGAGTAGCGGCCTCGACCGGACCTTCACCGCGGACGAGGAGCGGGCCGTCACGCTGCGCGGCTCGGCCGTGCTGCGCGACAGCGAGCTCGTCGACCGCTACACCCGGGTCGGCGGCGCGGTGACGCGCGTGTCGGGCACCTCGCAGCTCGGCGAGGACGCGGTGGTCTCGCCCCGGGCGGCGTTCGACGGCGACCTGACGACCACCTGGGTCCCGGCCGACGACGACCGGGAGCCCGCGCTCACCGTCGCCTGGAAGGGCCGGAAGAAGATCTCCGCCATCCA
The DNA here is from genome assembly GCF_040675175.1 of Nonomuraea sp. NPDC049649. Lineage (NCBI taxonomy): Bacteria > Bacillati > Actinomycetota > Actinomycetes > Streptosporangiales > Streptosporangiaceae > Nonomuraea > Nonomuraea sp. NPDC049649. The sequence continues at coordinate 80,582 of NZ_JBFAOH010000006.1, read as the reverse complement.
GGTCGGCAGGCCGGGCAGCGACACCGACCCGCTCGACGTGGTGATCACCGGTGACGACGGCGTTTCCCGGGGCGGCCGGGTGGACGAGCGGGGCCACGTAGAGTTCGAGCCGATCGTCACCTCCCAGCTGCGGATCCGCTTCCACCCGATGTCGCGGCGGGTGCAGGTCACGGAGCTGTCCATCCCGGGCGTCGCGAAGGCCGGCACCCCCGGCGACATCCCGCTCCGCCTCGGCTGCGGCGCCGGGCCGCGGGTCGAGGTGAACGGCACCACCGTCGAGACCCGTGTCTCCGGCAGCCACCGGGACCTGCTGGAAGGGCGGCCGGTGCAGATCCTCGGGTGCGAGAAGGCGGAGCTGCGGGCCGGCGACAACCGGATCAGGGTGGCCGGGTGGGACCCGTTCCAGGTGGAGAACCTGGCCCTGGGCGTCCTGCCGGGGAAGGCCCGGCAGGCGCACGCCTCCGCCGCGCCCGGCACCTGGACGCAGGCCGAGCGCGAGGTGCGGGTGAACGCCCCCCGCGACTCCTTCCTCGTGGTCGCCGAGAACTTCAACGCGGGCTGGCGGGCCACGATCGGCGACCGCACGCTCCGGCCGGTCCGGATCGACGGCTGGAAGCAGGGCTGGGAGCTGCCCGCCGGCACCGCGGGCACGGTCAAGCTGGTGTACCTGCCCGACGGCCCGCACTGGCTCGCGCTCGCGGCCGGGCTGGGCGGGATCGCGCTGCTGGCGCTGATCTCCGTCGTGCCGCTCGGCCCGCGCCCCGAGCACGTGCGCACGACCGCGCCGGCGGACCGGTCGCGGCTGTCGCGCTGGCGGGCGCCGTACGCGACCGTGGCGGGACTGGCGTTCGGCTACTGGATCGCGGGCGCGCCCGGCATGCTCGCCCTGGTCGCCGCCGGGGCGCTGACGCTCTGGCTGCGCGGCCGGTGGCGGGGCGCGTACTGGCTGACGGCGGCGGCGTTCTGCGCCGCCGCGGGCACGCAGGCCGTCGCGCTGACCCTGCGCGGGTACGGGATCGAGATCGGAGTGCTGATGGACCTGCTGATGGACCCCGTGCCGCAGCTCGCGGCCTGCGCGGCGGTGGGCGCCCTGTTCGGGCAGCTCGTCACGCGGCGGGAGCCGCCGGCTGAGGAGCCGGAGCCTCGGGCGGCCGGGCAGCTGACCGGCGCCGGCCGAGCGTGAGCGCGACATGCTCGATCAGGTGATAGCTCGCGACGCTGAGCAGCAGCGACACCACGAACGACACCACGGCCAGGCTGGTGAAGTCGCCGGTGAACGGCGGGTCTCCGGTGATCTTCCGGTGCAGGGTGATGACCGGCGCGTGCCACAGGAAGAAGCTGTACGAGATACGCCCCAGATAGGCGAAGACCGGGTTGCCGAGCACCCGGTGGCGGAGCGAGCCGGGGTCGGGCGCGAGGGCGAACGGCGCCACCACGAGGACGGACACGGCCGTCTCCAGGGCCATCCTGAACAGCGACTCGCCGAGGGTCGGCAGGGTGAGCGTGCGCGGCCCGGCCAGCGGCGTGGACAGCACCGCGTACAGCAGGAGGGCGAGCACCAGCAGCTGGGGGGCGAGCGAGCCGACCAGCCTGCTGCCGCCGAGCCAGACCGACAGCACCGCCATCGCCATGCCGCACGCGAAGAACACCAGGTGGTAGGGGAGCCAGAGCGCCAGGTCCGGGATCTCCAGCACCCGGGCGGCCAGCACCGAGGCGACCGAGACCACCGGCAGCACCGCGATGCCGCCGAGCAGCCGGACCGGCACGTCCGGGCCTCTGACCGACCACCGGTGCAGCGCCCAGGCGAGCACCGGCAGCAGCAGGTAGAAGGCCATCTCGATGGGGAGCGTCCACATCTGGTAGAGGCCTTCGGCGCTGTGCAGGCCGGGGACGTAGTTCTGCAGCAGGAGCAGCCAGACCACCCAGCCGGTCCAGTCGAGCGGGGTCCACGCCCACAGCGCCAGCGAGGCGACCAGCCAGTAGACGGGCAGCACGCGCAGCGCCCGGCGCCACAGGTAGAGCCCGGCGCCGGGGAGCGGGCCGCCCTCGATCGCGGCCTTGGCCCACGGCCGGTACAGCAGCAGGCCCGACAGCAGGAAGAAGACGGGCACCGCCATGCCGAGGCGGGACAGCAGCCAGGCGTACATGCCCTCGCCGTACATGACGCCAGTGTTGCTGGCCACGTGGAGCAGCCAGACGCCGAGCGCGGCCAGGGCCCGGATGCCGTCGAGAGCGGCGTCTCTCCTCAGTGGTCTCACCCCCGGTGTCTCTTCGACCAGGCCACGATAGAACATGTTTCTATCGATTTGGTTGCGGCTCCGGGGCGGCCGGTGACGGCGATCACCCACTGTCATACTTTGATCCAGGTCAGACGAAACAGACGACAACGCGTTCTAGTTTTGCGGAGGTCTCGATGGGTCGTATTTCAACGCTCGTCCTCATCGGGCTCGGCGCGTTTTTCATCGCGCTCGCCCCGCTGCTGAAATTCTGGGCGGCCGGGCAGATCATCTCCGCTCCGGCCAACCAGTTCGGCATCTCCCATCTGGAGGCGAAGGGCGCGCAGTACTTCTCGCGCCAGGACCTCAAGGTGCTCGACGCCGACCTGGAGATCATCGTCACCACCCGCGGTGACGTGAAGGACGCGACCGGCGACCGGGTCGTCTGGGACGAGGCCACCGTCGTCAACGACGTGACCAACAGCCGCCGCTCGGTGGACATCACCGACCGGCGCAGCGCCTTCGACAAGTACACCGGCGAGGCCGTGAACTGCTGCGGCGTCAACGTCGCCAAGGAGCCCGTCGAGATGGAGGGCCAGATCTACAAGTGGCCCTTCGACGTGGAGAAGAAGACGTACAAGGTCTTCAACGCCACCGCCAGGCAGGCCTTCGACGCGGAGTTCGTGCGCGAGGAGAAGGTCGGCGGGCTCGACGCGTACGTGTTCGAGCAGATCGTGCCGGCCACCAAGACCGACACGCAGACCATCCCCGCCGACATCCTGGGCGTCGAGGACGCGACCGGAGACGTGCAGGTCGACCGCTGGTACGAGGGCAAGACCACCTTCTGGGTGGAGCCCGTCACCGGCTCGCCGGTCAAGCAGGAGGTCGAGCGGAACGAGGTGCTCAAGACGCAGGACGGCGTCGAGCGCGCCAAGGCCCTGGTCGCCACCGCCAAGATGACCGACGAGACGGTCGGCGAGCTGGTGGCCAACGCCCGCGACGCCAAGAGCCAGATCACCCTCCTGCGCAACACGATCCCGCTGATCCTGCTCATCATCGGCGTCGCGCTGGTCCTGGCCGGCGTGGTGGCCGCCCGCCGCCCCTGAACATTCCCGCCCAGGGCCCGCCGCGCGCGGGCCCTTTTTCTTTTCAGGGACCGTTACAACAGTAAATTGAAACGTGTTCCAATAAAAAGTTACTCACCAGTACAGGCCAAACGTCTATTGGTAGAACGTGTTGCAGTTGAGGGTTCTCGGCCGTATCGTCAGGACATGCGGACCCGTGTGACGGACATGTTCGGAATCGACCTCCCGATCTTCGCGTTCAGCCACTGCCGCGACGTGGTGGCCGCCGTCAGCAAAGCAGGCGGAATGGGCGTGCTCGGCGCCCTCTACTTCACCCCCGAAGAGCTCGAACAGGAGCTCGCCTGGATCGACGACCACGTGGACGGCAAGCCGTACGGGGTGGACGTCGTCATGCCCGCCTCCTATGAAGGCGCCGACTTCCCGGCCGAGGAACTGGTCGGCCGCCTCCAGACGATGATCCCGGAGGGGCACCGGCAGTTCGTCGAGAGCCTGCTGTCCGAGCACGGCGTGCCGCGGCTGTCGGACGACGCCGACGCCGGCCGGGTGCTGCTCGGCTGGACCGACGCCACCGCCCGGCCGCAGGTCGAGGTCGCGCTCCGGCACCCGATCACGCTGCTGGCCAACGCCCTCGGCCCGCCGCCCGCCGACGTGGTGGAGCAGGCGCACGCGCACGGCGTCAAGGTCGCCGCCCTCGCCTCCACCCCGCGCCACGCGCTCAAGCAGGTCGAGGTCGGCGTGGACGTGGTCGTGGCGCAGGGCACCGAGGCGGGCGGCCACACCGGCGAGATCACCACGATGGTGCTCATCCCGCAGGTCGTGGACGCCGTGGACGTGCCCGTGCTGGCGGCGGGCGGCATCGGCAACGGCCGCCAGATGGCCGCGGGCATGGCGCTGGGCGCGGAGGGCGTCTGGACCGGCTCGCTCTGGCTCACGGTCGAGGAGGCCGACACCCCGGAGATGGCCCGCCGCCGCATCCTCGCCGCCACCTCTCGCGACACGGTCCGCTCCCGCAGCTGGACGGGGAAGCCCGCCCGGCTGCTCAAGAACGAGTGGACCGACGCCTGGGAGTCCCAGGAGTCGCCCGGGACGCTGCCGATGCCGCTGCAGTTCATGCTGGTCTCGGACGCGCTGCGGCGCATCGGCCGCTCCGAGGCCGCCGAGCTGGCCACGTTCCCGGCGGGCCAGATCATCGGCATCACCAACCAGGTCCGCTCCACCAAGGACGTCGTCTACTCCCTGGTGGAGGAGTTCGGCGAGGCGCTCGAACGGCTGGACCGCATCACCCGCGACTAGCGGCCGTGGTAGACCGGGGGGCGCTTCTCCCGGAAGGCGCGGGTGCCCTCCTTGGCGTCCTCCGACCCGATCACCGGCCAGCCGAGCTCGTCCGACACCTTCAGCGCCTCCGCCTCGGCGAGGCCCTGGGTGTCGCGGTAGGTGCGCAGGATCGCCTGGACCGCCAGCGGTCCCGCCGCCGCCACCTCGGCGGCCAGCTCGCGGGCGGCCTCCAGCGCGTGGCCGTCCGGCACCACCCGGTTGACCAGGCCCATCGACAGCGCCTCCGCGGCGGTGACGGCGCGGCCCGTGAGGAGGAGGTCCATCGCGTGGCAGTACGGGATCTGGCGCGGCAGGCGGACGGCGCTGCCGCCCATCGGGAAGAGCGCGCGCCTGGCCTCGAACAGGCCGAGCGTGGCCGACTCCGTCACGATCCGCAGGTCGGTGCCGACCAGCAGCTCGGTGCCGCCCGCCACCGCGTAGCCCTCGACCGCGCTGATGACCGGCTTGGTCGGCAGGTCCTCGCGGAGCAGGCCCTTCCAGTGGTAGTTCGCGATCCGCTCGCCGCGCGCCACCACCTCGGGGTCCGACGGGGGTGTGGCCATCGCCTTGAGGTCGGCGCCGGAGCAGAACGTGCCCTCCGCGCCGGTCAGGATCGCCACCCTGACCTCCGGCTCGGCCGACACGTACGCCCAGGCGCTCGCCATGCCGATGAGCATGTCCGAGGAGAGCGCGTTGCGGGCCTCTGGGCGGTTCATGGTCACGACCACCACGTGGTGGTCGCGTTCCACGCGGCAGTGGGGGGTGCTGATCGGCAGAAGCTCCACTCGCTCCTCCTTGAAATCAAGCGCTTGCTCACACCTTAGACGCGGGTTACGCTGCCCGAAAGAAATGAGAACATGTTCTTATTTCGCCGGTTCGGGGCCTCGTACGACCTGGTGAGGAGTACCGATGGGCACGCTCGGCTTCTGGCGGCTGGCGCAGGCGGACCCCGGCTGGATCGCGGCCGTGGACCCCGACGGCACCGAGCACCGGGCCGGTGACCTGCTCGCCCGGGCCAACCGCCTCGTGCACGGCCTGCGCGCTTTAGGGATGCGGACCGGCGACGGCCTCTGCGGGCTGGTGCCCAACGGCGCCGACGGGCTCGTGCTCTATCTCGCGGCCCTCCAGGCGGGCTGGTACTACACCCCGATCAACTGGCACCTGACCGGCCCGGAGATCGCGTACATCCTCGAAGACAGCGAGGCCCGGGCGTTCGTCGCCCACCCCCGGTACGCGGAGGAGGCGGTCCGCGCGGCCGAGGCCGTCGCTCCTGAACGGCGCTTCGCCGTCGCCGGAGACCTGCCCGGGTTCCGCCCGCTGGACGAGCTGACCGAGGGCTTACCGGACACCCCGCCGGACGACCGCACGGCGGGCGCCACCATGCACTACACCTCCGGCACCACCGGCAAGCCCAAGGGCGTGCGCCGCCCGCTCACCGGCCTCGACCCCGACGAGGGGGCGGAGCTGCTGGCGTTCCTGCTCACCCTGTTCGGCGTCACCCCCGGGCAGCCCAACGCCCACCTGGTCACCGCGCCCAGCTACCACACCGCCGTCAGCCAGTTCGGCGGCACGGCCCTGCACATGGGCCACACCCTCGTCTACATGGACCGCTGGGACGCCGAGGAGATGCTCCGGCTCTGCGAGCGCCACCGGGTCACCAGCTCCCACCTCGTGCCCACCCACTTCAAGCGCCTGCTCGCCCTCCCGGAGGAGACGCGGGGCAAGTACGACCTGTCCTCGCTCCGGTGGATGATCCACGCCGCCGCCCCCTGCCCGGTGCCGGTCAAATGGGACATGCTCCGCTGGTGGGGCGACGTGGTCTACGAGTACTACGCGGCCACCGAGGGCGGCGGCACGATCGCCACGCCTGAGGACTGGAAGGCGCACCCCGGCACGGTCGGCAGCGCCTGGCCCATCACCGAACTGCTCATCGCCGACGAGTCGGGCGAACCGCTGCCCGCCGGCACCCCCGGCACCATCTACATGAAGATGCTCGGCGCCTCCTTCGAGTACAAGGGCGACCCGGCCAAGACCGCGGCGAACCGGCTCAAGGACTTCTTCACCGTCGGCGACATCGGCTACCTGGACGAGGACGGCTTCCTGTACCTCTGCGACCGCAAGGCCGACATGATCATCTCCGGCGGCGCGAACATCTACCCGGCCGAGATCGAGAACGAGATCATGATCCACCCCAAGGTCGCCGACGTCGCCGTGTTCGGCGTCCCCGACGACGAGTGGGGCGAGCAGATCAAGGCCGTCGTCGAGCCCGCCCCCGGCGCCGCCCCGGGCCCCGAGCTGGCCGCGGAGCTCCTCGCCTCGCTGGAAGGCCGCCTGGCCAGGATGAAGTGGCCCAGGTCGATCGACTTCATCGCCGAGATGCCCCGCGAGCCCAACGGCAAGCTGCTCAAGCGCAAGCTGCGCGACCCGTACTGGGAGGGCCGCGACCGAGCCATCTGACCACCCCCAGGAGGGCGCATGTCCGATCCGCTGACCGCGGAGCACGTGCTGGAGTTCCCCGGCGGCTACACCCGCTCGACCGGGCCGGTGATCGGCCGGTTCCTCACCGAGCTGCGTGCCGGCCGGATCGTCGGGGTCCGCACCGCCGAGGGGCGGGTGCTCGTCCCCCCTCTTGAGTACGATCCAGCCACCGGCGACGCGGTCACCGGCGAGTACGTCGAGGTCGGCCCGGCCGGGACCGTCACCGCCTGCGCCTGGGTGACCGAACCCCGCCCGGAACACCCGCTCGACCGCCCCTTCGCCTGGGCCATGATCAAACTGGACGGCGCCGACACCGCGCTCGTGCACGCCGTCGACGCGGGCCACCCCAAGGCGATCCGCCCCGGCACCCGGGTCTGGCCGGTGTGGCGGGGCGAACGCCGCGGCGACATCACCGACATCTCCTGCTTCGCCCCCGAGGTCACCAGGATCGTCTCTCCGGTGCGCGCCTCGTACACCCTCAAAGCCGGCGGCGCGCTCGGCGTCTTCCTCGACGGCGTCAGGCGCGGCGTCTTCGTCGGCGGGCGCTGCGCGAGCTGCGGAAAGGTGTACGTGCCGTACCGGCTGTCCTGCCCCGAGTGCGGCATCGCCATCGGCGAGCAGGTCGAACTGCCCGGCACCGGCACCGTCACCACCTTCGCGATCAACAACCTGCCCGACCCGCGCGCCCCCGAAGTGCCCTTCGTCTCCGCGTACGTGCTGCTCGACGGCGCCGACGTGCCCGTGATCGCGCTCGTCGGCGGGATCCCCGCGCACGAGGTGCGGCAGGGCATGCGGGTGCGCGCCGAATGGGTGCCCGAGAGCGAGCGGACCGCGTCCATGGCGAACATCCGGTGGTTCGCGCCCACCGGCGAACCCGATGTGGAGCTGTGAAGTGAGACAGGTCGCGATCGTCGCCTTCGCCCAGACCCGGCACACCGGCCACGACACCGGGCTGGCCGAGCCCGAGCTGATCCTGCCCGTCATCGAGGAGGTCAAGGAACGCACCGGGCTGAAACGGTTCGGCTTCACCTGCTCCGGAAGCTGCGACTACCTCGCCGGGGCGCCCTTCTCGTTCGTCTCCGCGCTGGACGCCGTCGGCGCCTGGCCGCCGATCTCCGAGAGCCACGTCGAGATGGACGGCGCCTGGGCCCTGTACGAGGCGTGGGTCCGGCTCCAGCACGGCGACGTCGACACCGCGCTCGTCTACGGCTTCGGCAAATCCACCCAGGGCGACCTGCGGGGCCTCATGACCCTGCAGCTCGACCCGTACTATCTGGCCCCGCTCGGCCTGGACCAGCTCTCGTACGCGGCGCTGCAGGCGTCGGCGCTCGGCGCCGGACGCGACGAGCTGGACGCCATCGCCCGCCGCAGCCGCGCAGACGGGCGGCGCAACCCGTACGCGCTGGACCTGCCGGACGAACTGCCCGACGGGTACGCGGTCGAACCGCTCAAGGCGTCGGACGTCGCGCCCGTCACCGACGGGGCCGCGGCCGTCGTGCTCGCCGCCGGCGACCGCGCCCGCGAGCTCTGCGCCGGCCCCGCCTGGATCAGCGGCATCGCACACCGCATCGAACCGCACTACCTCGGCCTGCGCGACCTCACCCGCTCGCCCTCGGCGGCCGACGCGGCACGCGCGGCGGGCGTCGGCAAGGGACCGGTCGACGTCGCCGAACTCCACACCCAGTTCACCCACGAGGAACCGATCCTCCGCCGCGCCCTGGAACTCCCGGACGACACCCTCGTCAACCCGTCCGGCGGCCCGCTCGCCGCCAACCCGGTCATGGCCACCGGCCTCATCCGCATCGGCGAGGCGGCCCGCCGCATCCACGACGGCGCCGCCCGCCGCGCCGTCGGCCACGCCGCGAGCGGCCCCTGCCTGCAGCACAACCTCGTCACCGTACTGGAGGCCTAGATGGCTGAGCGCTGCGCCGTCATCGGCGTCGGGCAGACGCACTACACGACCAAGCGCAGGGACGTGTCGATCGCCGGGCTGGTGCGCGAGGCGGCGCTGCGGGCGCTGGACGACGCCGGGCTGACGTTCAAGGACATCGACGCGGTCGTCATCGGCAAGGCGCCCGACCTGTTCGAAGGCGTCATGATGCCCGAGGCGTACCTGGCCGACGCGCTCGGCGCCGCCGGCAAGCCGATGATGCGCGTCCACACCGCGGGCAGCGTCGGCGGCTCCACCGCGCTCGTCGGCGCCGGGCTCATCCAGGGCGGCGTGCACGAGCGGGTGCTGGTCGTCGCCTTCGAGAAGCAGTCGGAGTCCAACGCCACCTGGGCGCTCTCCACCCACCTGCCGTTCAGCTCCTCGCTGGTGGTCGGCGCGGGCGGCTACTTCGCCCCGCACATCAGGGAGTACATGCGCAGAAGCGGCGCCCCGGACCACATCGGCGTCCTCGTCGCCGTCAAGGACCGGCTCAACGCGCTCCGGAACCCGTACGCGCACCTCAAGATCCCCGGCATCGACCGGGCGATGGTCGAGTCCACGCCCATGCTCTGGGAACCGATCCGCTACCTGGAGTCCTGCCCGTCCAGCGACGGCGCCTGCGCGATCGTGCTGGCCTCCGAACGGGCCGCCACCGGCACCCCCGCCTGGGTGCACGGCACCGCCATGCGCTCCGAACCGCTCTTCCGGGCCGGCCGCGACACCGTCAACCCGCAGGCCGGCAAGGACTGCGCCGCCGACGTCTACCGGCAGGCCGGCGTCACCGACCCGCGCCGCCAGCTCGACGTCGCCGAGGTGTACGTGCCGTTCTCCTGGTACGAGCCGATGTGGCTGGAGAACCTCGGCTTCGCCGCCGAAGGCGAGGGCTGGAAGGTCACCGAGTCCGGCGCCACCGAACTCGGCGGCGACATCCCGTGGAACCCCTCCGGCGGCGTCCTCTCCAGCAACCCGATCGGCGCGTCCGGGCTGATCCGCTTCGCCGAGGCCGCCCTCCAGGTCCGCGGCACGGCAGGCGAGCACCAGGTCGACGGGGCGCGGCTCGCGCTCGGGCACGCGTACGGAGGAGGTGCCCAGTTCTTCGCCATGTGGATCGTCGGACGGGAGAAGCCTTAAATGGAGTTCAACCACGCTGACTTGTTCGAAGGGCTCGCGGACGCGATCGGGGACCGCACCGCCGTCGTCTGCGGCACGGACCGCCGCACCTACGCCCAGCTCGACGCCGAGGCCAACCGCCTCGCCCACCACCTCGAAAGCCGCGGCATCGGCCCCGGCGACCACGTCGGCATCCACCTGTACAACGGCGTCGAGTACGTCGCCGCCCTCCTGGCCACCCTCAAGATCCGCGCCGTCCCGGTCAACGTCAACTACCGGTACGTGGAGGCCGAACTGCTCTACCTCTACCGGGACTCCGACATCCGGGCGCTGCTGTACGACGCCGAGTTCGAGCCGCGGGTGGCCGCCGTCGCCGGGCAGGCCCCCGAGTTAGGCCACCTCATCACCGTGGACGGGCCGCCCGGCATCCCCGGCGCTCTCTCGTACCAGGAAGCCCTGAACGGCGGGAGCCCCGAGCGCGGCTTCGGCCCCCGGTCCGGGCAGGACGTCTACATCATCTACACCGGCGGCACCACCGGCATGCCCAAGGGCGCCATGTGGCACGTCGAGGACCTGTTCATGGCCTTCGGCGCCGGCAACCCGACCGGCGAGCCCCGCACCTCCCCGCAGCAGGTGATCGACGAGGCCGTCAAGGCCGGCCCGATCGCGATGATGGCCGCCGCGCCGCTCATGCACGGCGCCGCCCAGATGGGCACGTTCATCGCGTTCTGGCTGGGCGCGATGATGGTGTACGTGCGGACGTTCGACGCCGACGAGGTGTGGCGGGCCGTCGAACGGGAGCGGGTGCTCACCATGAACATCACCGGCGACGCGATGGCCAGGCCGCTCGCCGAAGCCCTGGAGCGCGGCTCCTACGACGTGTCGTCGCTGTTCGTGCTCAGCTCGACGGGCGCGATCCTGAGCGGCGCCGTCCGCGACCGGCTGCAGGAACTCCTGCCCCACGTGCTCATCCGCGACAACTTCGGCTCCACCGAGGCCGGCTACACCGCCGACGGCGTCGACGGCGCCCGCCCCGAGACCGGCCTGCGCTACACCCCCAACCCGTACGCCCGGCTCGTCGTCCTCGACGACCGGCTGCACCCCGTCCGGCCCGGCTCCGGCGACCTCGGCACCGTCGCCAAGGCCGGCCACATCGCGTTCGGCTACTACAACGACCCCGACAAGACCGCCCGCACCTTCATCACCACCGAGGACGGCACCCGCTGGCTGCTCACCGGCGACCTCGCCACCGTCGAGGAGGACGGCACCATCGTCGTGCACGGCCGCGGCTCGCAGTGCGTCAACACCGGCGGCGAGAAGGTGTTCCCCGAGGAGGTGGAGGCGGTGCTCAAGGGCCACCCCGCCGTCTTCGACGCCGTCGTCACCGGCGTCCCCGACGAACGCTGGGGGAGCCGGGTGGCCGCCGTGGTCGAGCCGCGCCCCGGCGCCGAGGTCACCGCCGGAGACCTCGACGCCCACTGCCGCGAACAGCTGTCGGGCTACAAGGTGCCCCGCTCGTACGCGTTCGTGCCGCGCGTGGAGCGCTCACCGTCCGGCAAGGCCGACTACCGCTGGGCCAGAGAGACGGTCCTGGCGGCGGAGACCTGACCAGCGCGGGGCCGGCGCGGGCCCCGCGCTGGTCAGCCGGCCCGGAACCAGCGCAGGGTGATGAGGTCGCGCTCCACCAGCGCGACCTCGTCCGGACGGCCCGCGCGCTCGTGCAGCTCCAGCCGGGCCCGGAGCACGTCGCGGTGCATCTCGACCAGTTCCTCGTCGTCCTCGTGGGCCAGCAGTTCGCGCAGCCGCCCGTCCGCCGAGCGCAGCGCCGCGTCGGCCGCCTCGCCGCGGCCCAGCCGCAGCTCGCAGAGGCCGAGCTGGTAGTGCGCCACCGCGCTCAGGTAGCCGTCCGCGATCATCCGCGTGCTCCGGTGCAGCACCGCGCTCGCCTCCGGCGCCCGGCCCGCCGCCATCAGCGCGTCGCCCAGCATGAGCATCGCCCGCGCCAGGTGGCCGCCCAGCAGCGGGTTCCCCGTCGCCTGCCGTTCCAGCGCCGCCACCGCCTCACGCAGCGGCGCCACCTCGTCCTCGTACCGCTCCTGCGACGCCAGCGCCGCCGCCAGCGACAGGTTCGCGCCCGCCCGGCCCGCGTGCACGCCCTCAGCGGCCACCCCCGCCGCGATCAGCTCGTCGTACAGCCTGATAGCCTCCCGCGCCTGCGCCTCCGCCTTCGGCCCGTCGTCCAGGTGCAGCATGGTGAGCAGCTCCGCGCTCTGCGCCAGCGAGTCCGCGAGCACCGCCCGGTACGTCAGATCGTCCGGCTCCCGCCTGGCGTCCACGATCAGCTCCTCCACCAGCGGGGCCGCCTCCCCGAGCGCGCCGCACATCAGGTGGCAGCGGACCAGCCGCTGCTTGGCCAGCGCCTGCTTGAGCCGCGCCGACGCACATGCCGCGTACCCCTCGACGGCGAGCGCCGCGTACTCCACCGCCTCGCCCGCCCGCCCGTCCGCCAGCAGGTCGTCCACGATCACCACCGCCGCCTCGGCCTCCGCCAGCCGCCGCGCGGCGGTACGGGGGAGCGCCCGATACTGGTTGACCGCCTCCACCAGGTGGGCCAGCGCCTCCCGCGTCCGGCCCATGCGGCGCAGCACCATCCCGCGCACCTCGTCCGCCTTCGCCCGCGCCGCGGGCCCGCCCTCGGGCGTCCGCTCCTGCTCGGCCACCGACCAGGCGACCGCCTCCAGCGCCGCCTGCGGCCGGTCCACCGCGGCCAGCGCCGCCCCCAGGTTCGCGTACGCCAGCGCGGCGACGGCCGGCTCGTCCAGCTCGTCACAGAGGTCGGCGGCCCGCTCCAGCTGCGTCAGCGCCTCCACCGGGCGGCGCGCTCCCAGCAGCGTGTCCCCGTACAGCGCCAGCGTCCTGGCCAGCACCGCCCGCTCCGCCGAGCCCGCCAGCAGATCGGCGGCCCGTTCCAGCGTGGCCGGCACCGCCCGGGCCAGCTCGTGCTCGATCCCGCCCAGCGCGGCCAGCGCCACCCCCAGCCGCTCCCGGCACCCCACCTCGTCCACCGCGAGCCCCTGGAACACCCGCACCGCCGCCTCGGCCGCCGCCGCCTCACCCGTGAGTGCCGCGTACCGCTCCAGGCAGTCGCCCAGCGACCTGTGCAGTCCGGGGCAGGCGCTGACCGGCACCTCGCGCGTGAACGCCTCCGCGAACCCGGTCAGCGGCCCCAGCAGCTCCGCCCGGCCGTCCAGATGCTCGCCGAGCTCATCGAGCAGGGTTCGCAGCGCGTACGCGGGCGGCAACGGCCGGATCTCCAGCGCCCGCCCCAGGAACGGCACCGGATCCCGCTGCGCCTCACCCAGCGCCAGCAGCGCCAGCAGATGCGTCGCCGCCGGCTCCGGCGCCAGCGGCCCATGGTTGTCCAGCAGCCCCGCGATCAGCGTCGTCCCCCGCACCAGGTCCAGCCCCGCCGCCTCGTCCTGGCCCGCCCGCATCCGGCACAGCCCGCGGAGCTGCAGACACGTCCCCGTCAGCAGCCGCCCCGCCACCGTCGCCGCCTCGGGCAACGCCTCGACCGCCTTCTCCGCCGCCTCCAGCGCGCCCTCGTAGTCGCCCCGCGCGAACCTGGTCCCGCCCGCCAGCCGCAACGCCACAGCCAGCGGAGTCGCCTCCCGCGCCACCCCGGCAGCCTGCTCGGCGACCTCCTCCGCCTCTTCCCACCGCCCCAGGCCGCTCAACGCGCAGGCCGCCAGCAGCAACCGCTCCCCTTCATCCACCCCCGCCCCGGCCAGCAGATGCGGCACCGCCTGCCCGGCCCGCCCCAACCCCAGCAACGCCTTGCCCAGCGCCGCCTCGACCGCACCCCACAACTGATCAGTCGCTCGGGGGTGGGTGGGGTCTTCTCCCATCTGTACGGTCTGCTGAAGGAGCAGGTCGGCGGCCCGTGCGGCGAGCACCACGGCATCCCTCGCCCGCCCCGCCCCCGCCCACACCCACGCCAGCCGCACCTGAGCGCCGACGAGAGCCGCGACATCCGACTCCCGGCGCGCAACCAGCGCCGCCAGCGCCTCCTCCGCACGATCCGCGCTCTCCCCGGACCGCGCCACCATCCCGGCCAGCGACAGCCCGTCCAGCACCCACGCGCCGGACACCTCGTGCGGCGCGAGGTCACCGGCCGCTTCGTGCCGCCCGGCCACCATCCCGGCCTCAGCCGACGCCAGCCCCGCCCGCACCCGCGCGACACGCTCCCCGGCCCCGCCGTGCTGACGCGGTTGTCCGGCATGGGCCGCCCCCGAATCCTCCCCGCTTGAGATCGCCTGCCCCAGCAGCACCCGTAACCGCCGGATCCACCCCGTAACGTCCCGCCGTAACCGCTCGTCGTCCTCGCCCGCCCCCTGGAGCAGCCCCGCCGCCGCCTCGAACTGCGCCAGCCCGTCCACGAGCCGCCTCAGCTCCACCAGGCACACCCCGAGCAGCCCCCGGCATCCGGCCACCAGCCGCTCATGACCGCCGCCGAGCCCGTCCGCCACCCGGACGGCCTCCAGCAGCACATCCAGCGCACCCTCGGACCTCTGGCTCAGCAACAGGTATTCGCCCAGGTCCCGCAGCCGCCCCGCCAGCTCCTCCCGATGCCGCCCCGGCTCCAGGACGACCAGCGCCCGCAGGTTGTCCACCGCCTCCTCAGCCGCCCGTACTGCGGCCTCCAGCTCCCCCCGCTCCCCGTGCACCCGCGAGACCAGCCCGGCCGCAGCCGCCAGCACCGCACGGAGCCCCGGCTCCTCGGCGGCGATCCCCCGCAGCCGCCCGACCGCCTCACCCGCGACCACCACGGCCGCGTCCCCCTGCCCCTGCCGTTCCAGCCAGAGCCCCAGCCCGTACAGCCGCCGGCACACCTCCTGATCAGTGACGGCGGCCCCGCGCACGGCCCCGGCCACGCCCGCCGCCAGCCAGGCCCCCAGCTCCAGCAGCCGCTCCTCGTCCAGCTCATCCAGCGGCCCCAACGCCCCGCCACCCCCTGGAGATCCTCCGGGAAGCAACCCGGCACCCCGTCCTCGCGCGTACGGAGGCGCACCTCCGTGCGGCGCCGCCGGGTCGCCCCCGTCCGAACGCTCGCCCCCGGTTCCGTACGGCGACGCCGGAGCGCCCCCCTCCAACAGCTCGCCCAAGGTTCCGTACGGCGGCGGTGAGGCACCTCCGTCCTGCGGCACGCCCTCGTCTTCGCCCGGCCCCGGAAGCACGGACAGGACCGCGTCCATGTCCCCGGCCACCTGCCCGTCCCCGCCCGCGGCCAGGAACGCCTTCACCGCCTCCCGCAGCCGCCCCGCCCCCGCGAGCGCGCACGCCAGGTTGTACTGGGCCCGCTCCCCGTGCGCCCCGTACCGAGGGTCCTCCTCCGCCAGGATCCGGAACCGCGCCACCGCCTCCCGCGCGGGCCTGACCGCGAGCTCCGGCACCCCCGACAGCAGCAGGCACGCCGCCTGGTTGTACAGCGCCTCCGCATGCCCCTGCGCCTGCTCGTACGGGGGAGCGGCCGCGAAGATCTCAGCCGCCTCTCCCGCCGCAGCCACCGCTTCGGGCAGCCTCCCCGCCGCCGCCAGCCAAGCCGACGACGCGGAGAGCGCGGTGGCCAGATCGGCCCGCTTCCCGCCGCGCAGCCGCTCCACCAGCATCTCCGCCAGCGTCACCTTCAGCGCCCGCACCCCGGGATGCCCCGCCTCCCAAGGCGGCAGCGCCGCCACCGCCTCGGCCACCTCCGGCTCATCCCGCAGCAGCCGCAGCACGGCGTTGAGCCGGTCACCGAGCTGCTCGCCGGGCCCCATCGCGGCCTCCACGAGCATCCTGTCCAGCCGCTGCACGACCAGCGCCCGCAGCGCCGCCCGCACCTGATCGTGATCGGCGCCCACCCGCAGCACGTCGAGCATCCGCGCCAGATGCGCCGCCGTCCGCCCCGGATGATCGTGGATGGCGATGACCAGCGACTCCAGCTCCGCCGTCTCCGCCAGCAACTGTCCAGCCACCAGGTCAGGCACGTCCATCACCAGCCGCCCCTCCCAACCGGCCGCCGACCGTCCACGGTGTGGTTCGTTCCGGGCGCCGGATGCTCGGGGGTGTGGCTCGCCTTCCGGTCCGGACGCGCGGCGATGTGGTTCGCTTTCCGGATGGTGCTCTTCACGGTGGGTGCCCTGAGGCCCCGGATCATCACTGGAGAACAGCCCGGCCACCCATGCCGCCACCTCGGCCCGGCGCTCCTCCGCCAGGTCAGGCAGGACGGACAGCAGCACCCGCAGCTCTTTCGGCGACGGCGCGGCCAGCACGGCCACCGCCACGGCGTCGTCCCGCGCCTCCGGCCACCGCTCCCGTTCCCGGCTCAGGAACCGGCCGATCAGCTCGTTGCCCGGCCCCACCTCGTGACCGCGTACCCGCATGAGAGCCGCCACATGAACCCGGAGCGGGACCGCGTACAGAGGATCGTCCAGCGGAAACGGCCGGATCCGCGCGAGCCCATCAGGGGAGAAGGCACGGATCGCGGCGGCGGCGTGCTCGGCACGCTCCGGCAGCGTCAGCGGATGATCTTCAAGCCGTACGACGGCCCGCACGAGACGCTTGACCCGCCCACCGGCGGCGGTGTCCAGCCGACGCCACCACGCAGCAGAAGGCGGCGCGGGACCCGCGGAGGCCCGCGCGACCAGCAGCAGCCGGACCGGCGGATTGTGCCGATGGGAGGCCAGCCGCCGCACCAGCTCCGCGGCCAGCGCCGCCGACGGCTCCGGGAAGTCGAGCACGAGCAAGGTGGGCCGCATCGCGTCGAACCTGACGGCCGGATCCGCCAGCGGCGCCACCAGGGACGGCTCCGGCAGAAGCCCGGCATCCCACCCCGCCGCGGCCAGCTCCGCGCACAACTCCACCGCCAGCCTGCTCTTCCCCGACCCGCCCGGCCCCGTGATCAGCGCCGCCGACAGCGGTTCAGGCCCGGCGGCCCAGTCCCGCAGCGCCCCCAGCTCGGCCTTCCTCCCCACGAACGGCACCACCGCGTGCCGCGCTGCGGGCAACGACCAGTCCGGGCACCCCTCCGGCGGCTCTGCCACGGCCGGCTCCAGCAGCTCGGGCAGCAGCACAACCCGCTCATCCCCGGCCACGTCCTCCAGCTCTGCCTCACCCACCCGAGCCCGGAACGCCTCGTCCAGCAGCAACCCTTCAACCGGCACCACATCGCCGAACGGAGACCCCACAACACCGACCAGGTGCCCCGTAGGCTCAGCCAGAAGCACCGCCCCGGCCCGCCCCGTCCCGGCCATCTCGACATTCAGGTACGCAGGCCCGGTCCCAGCGTCCACCACCGCCGAACCTCCGGCACCCGCCCCGACGACGACACACGGCACCCCGTCACCGGCCACCCGCCCCCACCGAACCTGCCCCCGCGGCTCCACCCAAGGCGCCTCCACCCCGCGTCCCACCGTCCGCGCCAGGTCCGCAGCCCCGCGGCCTTCCGGCGCGGATCCGTCCGGCTCAGGAACACGGAGCAAGGCCGCCGTCACAGGCCCACGACCGCGCCACACCGGCTCGGCCGCCGTCCACACCCCAGCACCGCGTACGAGACACGGCACGGCGGGGTCGGCCAGGTGGCCCGAGGTCAGCACCAGACCGGGGGCGACCACGTAGCCGGAGCCGGTGACGCCGGCGAGACCGTCATGGCCGGAGTACACCTCGACGACCCGCTCGGAGGCGGCCCGCGAGAGATGGGAGCCGGGTAATGGCCTGTCCATGGCCTAGTCGCCGTGTCCTGGAATGCCCTGTGCGGCGTCGCCGCCGCCCTGTCTCAGGGAGAATTCCGCCACCCGTTCACTATCGCACCCCGGGCACGAATTTTCCGGCCTTGTTAGGCCTTCTCCCCCGTAAGCCAGGCTGCCAGCCCCAAGTAGACGAGCCCGCTGCCGATGTCGATCCGCCGCCGGGCCCGCAGGGAGCGCCGTACGCGGGTGGCCAGCGCCGACGACAGCAGCGCGTACGTACCGTCGGACGCCAGGCCGAGCACCATCCAGAGCAGCCCGAGCAGCAGCATCTGCGGCGCGACGGCCCCGGCCGCCGGGTCGGTGAACTGCGGCAGGAACGCCAGGAAGAAGATCGCCGTCTTCGGGTTGAGCACGTTGACCACGAACCCCTCCCAGAACATCCGCCTCTTCGACTGCACGGGCGGCTCGGCCGTCTCCTCGGCGGGCGGCTTGGACAGGAGCTTGCGGACGCCGAGCCAGACGAGGTAGGCGACTCCGGCGTACTTGACGATGGTGAAGGCGGTCGCCGAGGCGGCGAGGACGGCGCTGATGCCGAGGGTGGCGGCGACCACGTGCACCACCGACCCGGCATGGACGCCGAGCACCGAGACCAGCCCGGCCGCGCGGCCCTGGGCGACGCTGCGCGTGACGACGAAGAGCACGGCCGGCCCGGGCACGAGCAGGATCGCGAGGGTGGCCGCGGAGAAGAGGGCGAGTGTGGTCAGGTCCGGCATGAAGTCATCGTACGGAGCCCGTCAAAGGCTTTCCCGGAGCGCTTCCATCATCGCCTCGGTCGCGGGCGGGTGCGGCGGCTGTCCGTAGACGGCGGCGTACACGCGCCTGACAGAGCCGGGGACGGGGCGCGCGGTCACGTCCGGGTGGCGGTGCGCGCGCAGCGCCAGCCCCGGCAGCACGGTGACGCCCATCCCGGCGGCGACCAGCGCCTGCACCGCCACGATGTCGTCGCTGGTGAACGAGACGCGGGGCTCGAACCCCGCCTCCGCGCACAGGTCGAGCAGGTGGCTCCGGCACCGGTCGCACCCGGCGATCCAGGAGGACTCGGCGTGGGCGGCCAGGTCGTCCGCGCCGGCGTCGTCGCCAGGGGTGATCAGGTAGCTCGGGTCGTCCAGCAGGTGGACCGTCTGGACGCCGGGGTCGTCGGGCGGCGACTCGTCGTACCGGAACATGACCGCGACGTCCACCCGCCCGGCGCGCAGGAGCTTGAGCGCCTCGGGCGGCTCTATCTCGGTGAGCTGGAAGCGCAGCCCGGGATGCTCCCGCCGGAGCAGGGTGGCAGCCCGCGGGATGAACGTGCCGAGCGCCGACGGGAACGCCGCCACCCGCACCCGCCCCGACTGCAGTCCCACGTGCGCGGCCAGTTCCTCGGCCGCCGCGTCGAGCCGCCCGATGATGTCGCTCGCCCGCTCGGCCAGCAGCCGGCCGGCCTCGGTCAGCCGGATGCCCCTCCCGGCCCGCTGGATCAGCCTGGCGCCGGTCTCGGCCTCCAGCCGGGCGAGGTGGTGGCTGACGGACGGCTGCGCGTAGTGCAGCTCCCGCGCGGCCGCGGTGAGAGATCCGGTACGGGCGACCGCCAGCAGGACGCGGAGCCGGGTGACATCCAGCATTCATCGATCGTATCTATGGATTTGAACGAAAACTCCTGTTGGACCTATCGATGCCGATGCAGCACGGTAGGAGAAAGCCGACTTCGGGAGTTGCCATGGACACCGTCACGACGTCGCGGCCTGGCCTGGCCGAGCTGGTGGAAGGCATCGGCGCGATCACCGCCCGCCGTCTCCCCGCCCGCGAGACCGCCCTCGCCGTCGCGGACCTGCTGCGCGAGCGGCTGCCCGGGACGGACATCCTGACCGAGGAGGAGCGGCAGGGCTCGCCCGATAGTTACGTGACCCAGGTGCTGCACGCGCAGGACGACTTCTCGATCGTGGGCGTGGTGTGGCGGCCGGGCCAGGTGACGCCCGTCCACGACCACATCTCGTGGTGCACCTTCGCCGTGCTCAGCGGCAACGAGCACGAGACCCTCTACCGCGACGAGGGCGGCCGGCTCAGGGAGATCGGCCACGCCGACAACCGGCCCGGCGACGTCAGCGGCTTCGCCCCGCCGGGCGACATCCACCTGGTCCGCAACACCAGCTCCGAGACCGGGGTGTCGATCCACGTGTACGGGGCGGACATCGGCAAGCTGGGCACCAGCGTCCGCCGCGTCTACGACCTGCCGGTCGCATAGGAGTGATCAGGCCCGCGCGGCGAGCGCCGCGGGCAGCCGGTTCTCGAAGTCGAGCACCCCCACCCAGCTCGGCCGGACCGCGATGCGGGCCATGCGGACGCCGGGCACGTCCATCTCGGCCACGTTCCGGGCGCCCTGCTCGGGCCCGGCATAGCGGTGGTGGGACAGCGCGTACTCCGGCACGATGCCGTCCTGCTCGGTGACCTCGGCCCGGCCGCGCAGCAGCAGCACCTCGGGCGGCATCGCGTCGGTGTCGATGGTGATCGCCACATCGGGCCTGCCCCTCAGCGCCCGGAGCCGGGCGGCCCCGGCGAAGGTGGCCATCACAGTTCCTCTCCGTCCCAGTGGAACATCGTCGAGAAGACCCGCGGCGTCCCGTCGGCGGCCACATACGCGACCCTCGACGACCCCTGCGGCGTCGCCCGCGCCCTCGACCACATCGGGGAACGCTGGGCCCTGCTGATCGTGCGCGAACTGCTGCTGGGCCCCAAACGCTTCACCGATCTGCGCGCCGGCCTCCCCGCCGCCAGCCAGAACGTCCTCTCCCAGCGCCTGCGCGAACTGGAGGCGTCGGGCGTGCTGCGCCGCCGCAGACTCCCGCCCCCCGCCGCCAGCCAGGTCTACGAACTGACGGACCTGGGCCACGACCTGGAGCCGGTAGTGCAGGCCCTCGCCCGCTGGGGCGCCCGACTTCCGCTCATCTCGACGAATCCCCTGAGCCCCGACGCCCTGATGCACGCCTTGAAGTCCACCTTCCACCCCGAAACGGCAGGCGACTTCGAAGGCGCCGTCGAACTCCGCCTGGGCGACCAGCACTTCCTGGCCACGGTCTCAGCAGGCCACCTCATCGTGACCCGGCCCCCCGAAACCGCCGGCGCTCAGGCGACCCTGCACACCGACACCGAAACCCTCCGCGCCGTGGTGTTCATGGGCGAGCCCTGTGACAACCTGCGCATCGAAGGCGACCGGCAACTAGCCGAACGGTTCGTACGACTGTTTTCTCGCCCACCGAGAAACTCATAGTAATTTTGCTAACACTGAGCGCGACAGTAGCCGCTTGCGTAAACTGCAAGCTATGTTTCAGGTTATGAAACAGCCGCCTCCTATCCTGCTGCCCCTCCTTCGTTCCCCCTTCCAAGGAGAGCTCCTCGCCTGGCTCTTCCTGCATCCGGAGAGCGAGTACGCGCAGACGGATCTGGCGCGGCGGTTCGACGTCTCGCTTCCGACCGTGAGTCGTGAGGTGAGCAGGCTGGCCAATGCGGGCCTGGTCGCCGAGAGAAGGCACGGCAACCTGCGGCTGGTCCGGGCGGAGACGGACACGGCCATCGCCCGGCCTCTGACTGAACTGTTGGCCCTCACCTACGGCCCTCTAGCCGTACTCGGCGAGCACCTTGCGGAAGTCGAGGCTGTAGAGGAGGCGTACATCTACGGTTCCTGGGCGGCTCGATACGAAGGTCAGCCCGGCCATGTGCCGAACGATGTGGATGTGCTCGTCATAGGCGCTGCGGATGAAGACGATCTCTACGACGCGGCCAGGGCGTCAGAACGCAGGCTCGGCAGGGAAGTCAACATCCGCCGGTTGAGCCGGGACGAATGGGTGTCCGCAGAGCACGACCCCTTCCTGGAGACGATCAGATCCAGGCCACTCGTACGCATCAAACTGGAAAGCGGGGAGAGCCGGTGAGATGGGAGCAAGGCCGGGCGGCTCTTGACACTGCTCTACGACGCGGCTCGCAAAGCGCTCTGCGCGGTTCTGGAGAATCAGGGGCTGAGGGCGACGAGCCGCGGCGGGCACCTCGCGGTCTACGAGGCCATCGTCGCGCAGCTTGATCCACCACTGGGAAAGAGCCTGCGTCCCTTCGACCGGATGCGGCGGCGGCGCAACGAGGCGGAGTACCCTCGGCCGGGCGTGGCCCGGTTCAGCGGCGACGAGGTCCTGGCTGATCTGGCGAAGGTCGAGGTGATCAACGATCTCGCCGTGAAGGTGCTCGACCAGATGTCTCCCTACTGACGGCAGCCACCGCACGCCAGCTTTGGTTCAGCGCCTTGGGAGGGACGAGCAGGCTTCGCGGTCGCCCTCGCGCGAGCGTTCGGCTTTCACGAGGGCGACTGCGCGGACCCGCCGGTTACGACTGGGCGAGTTCCTGGAGGAAGAGGGCCTCGGTCGTGACCACCCGGCGCAGCTCCTCCAGGTCCACCCGCTCGTTGGGCGCGTGGATGGCGGCGTCCTCGTCCTCCGCGCCGAAGAGCAGGATCTCCGCCGCGGGGAACTGCTTGAGCAGCGTGTTGACCAGCGGGATCGACCCGCCGGCGCCCACGTCGCGCGGCGGCCGGCCGAAGGCGCGCTCCATCGCGCGGTTGAGGGCGGCGCGCGCCGAGCCGCCGGAGTCGGCCTGGAAGCCGGAGCCGACCGTGAAGTCGCCGAACGACACCTGCACGCCCCACGGCGCCACCTGCCGCAGGAACTCCACCACCGCGTCGACCGTGGTCTTGGGGTCGCCCGCCGGGGGCACCCGCACGGTCACCCGGGCCCGCGCCACCGCCTGCACGGCGTTGACGGCGCCGGACACCGACGGCACGTCCAGCCCGGTGACGGTGATCGCGTAGGAGGACCAGAGGCGGTCGGCGAGTGAGCCGGAGCCGACCAGGGACACCCCGTCGACCACGCCCGCGGTCTTGCGGAACTCCTCCTCCGTCGGCCCCTGCCCGAGGAAGGTGCCCCGGGGCAGGCCCGGCACCCGGACGTCGCCGTTCTCGTCGTGCAGCGCGGCGCACATGCGCATCAGCGCGGCCAGCGCGTCGGGCGCGGCACCGCCGAAGGAGCCGCTGTGGACGGGCTCGCGGAGGGTGCGGACCTCCATGGTGAAGGCGGCCATGCCGCGCAGCGAGGTGGTCACGGCCGGGTCGCCGACGCGGGGGTTGCCGGTGTCGGCGACCACGATGGCGTCGGCCCGCAGCAGGTCGGGGTTGCGCTCGACGAAGGCCTCCAGCCGTTCGCCCGCGTACTCCTCCTGGCCCTCGATGATGACCTTGATGCCGACGGGGAAGCGGCCCTGGAAGACGCGGAGCGCGGCGACGTGGGACATGACGCCGGACTTGTCGTCGGCGACGCCGCGGCCGTAGAGGCAGCCGTCGATCAGCGTGGGCTCGAACGGCGGCGTGCGCCAGGCGGCCGGGTCGCCCGCGGGCTGCACGTCGTAGTGCGCGTACAGCAGGACGGTGGGCGTGCCGGGCGGCGCGGGAGCCTCCGCGTAGACGGCCGGGAAGCTGCCCTCGACCGGGACGCGCTGCACGCGCGGCAGGCCGGTGCTGCGCAGCAGCTCCTCCACCGCGGCGGCGGCGGCGTGCACGGGCTCCTCGGGGTGGCCGGGGAAGGCCACCGACGGGATGGCGGCCAGCCGCTTGAGCTCCTCGACGGTCTGCGGCATGCCGGCCGCCACGGCGCTCTCGATCTGCTCAGGAGTCACGGGATGGTCCCCCGGGGTCGTTCTCGGATGTCGCGGTCCATTGCAGCACACCGGAACCCCCGTCCGGTGAAGGGGTGCGGTGGCGCAGCCATCGTATCTGCGGATTTCGCGGTTGTTATCGAAAAGTTCTGCGGATCCGTTTCCGAGTATCTGGAGTCGCGACGCAATCACTTGGCAAAGTAGCTGGTGAGGTTGCACACTGGTGTGCAGATCGACTTAAGGGAAGATAGACATGACGCAGCCTGAGCATGACGTCCTGAACGCAGCGCGGGACAACCTGTGGTTGCACTTCACCAGGCACAGCGCCTACCAAGAGTCCGAGGTCCCCACCATCGTCCGCGGTGAGGGCGCCTACATCTACGACATCCACGGCAAGCGCTACCTCGACGGACTGGCGGGTCTCTTCGTCGTCCAGGTCGGTCACGGACGCGCCGAGCTGGCCGAGGCCGCCGCCAAGCAGTCGCAGGAGCTGGCGTACTTCCCGCTCTGGTCCTACGCCCACCCCAAGGCGGCCGAGCTGGCCGAGCGCCTGGCGCGGCTCGCACCCGGCGACCTCAACCGCGTCTTCTTCACCACCAGCGGCAGCGAGGCCGTCGAGAGTGCGTGGAAGCTCGCCAAGCAGTACTTCAAGCTCGTCGGCAAGCCCCTCAAGCACAAGGTCATCAGCCGCCAGATCGCCTACCACGGCACCACGCAGGGCGCCCTGTCGATCACCGGGATCCCCGCGTTCAAGCAGATGTTCGAGCCCCTGGTGCCGGGCTCGATCCGGGTCCCCAACACCAACCACTACCGCGCCGACGAGACCACCGGCGTCCCCGGCATGACGCCCGAGGAGTACGGCTACTGGGCCGCCGAGCGGGTGGCCCGCGCCATCGAGATGGAGGGCCCGGAGACGGTGGCCGCCGTCTTCGCCGAGCCCGTGCAGAACGCGGGCGGCTGCTTCCCGCCGCCCCCCGGCTACTTCCAGAGGCTGCGCGAGATCTGCGACGAGTACGACGTGCTGCTCGTCTCCGACGAGGTCATCTGCGCCTTCGGCCGCCTCGGCACCATGTTCGGCGGCGAGAAGTTCGACTACGTTCCCGACATCATCACCTGCGCCAAGGGCATGACCAGCGGCTACTCGCCGATCGGCGCGATGATCGCGCACGACCGGCTGTTCGAGCCGTTCAAGGACGGCGACGAGGTCTTCGCCCACGGTTACACCTTCGGCGGCCACCCGGTCTCGGCCGCCGTCGCGATGGCCAACCTCGACATCTTCGAGCGCGAGGACCTGCTGGGCCACGTCACGAAGAACGAGCCGCTCTTCAGGGCCACGCTGGAGGAGCTGAGCGACCTGCCCATCGTGGGCGACGTCCGCGGCTCCGGCTACTTCTACGGCATCGAGCTGGTCAAGGACAAGGAGACCAAGGAGACGTTCAACGACGAGGAGTCGGAGCGGCTGCTGCGCGGGTTCCTGTCGCAGGCGCTGTTCGACGAGGGCCTCTACTGCCGCGCCGACGACCGCGGCGACCCCGTCATCCAGCTCGCCCCGCCGCTGATCGCCGGGCCGAAGGAGTTCGAGGAGATCGGCGGGATCCTCCGCAGCGTGCTGACGGAGGCGTGGAACCGCCTCTGATCTCGTGAGAAATATCCGGTACGGGTCCCGTACCGGATATTTTTCTGCCCTCGGCGCTGCGGCCTCCCGATTCTGTCGGTGGGCAGTGATACATCACTGTCCGACACCACGAGGAGGGATCATGGCGATCACCGTCAGCCAGGTCAGTCTGTACGTGCGAGACCAGCAGCGGGCGCTCGACTTCTGGAGCCGCAAGATGGGCTTCACCGTCACGAAGGACATGGCCTACGGCGAGAACCGGTGGATCGAGGTCGAGCCGCCCGGCGGCGGCACCCGCCTGGTCCTCTACAAGGCGGGCCCCGGCTGGCCCGAGCCCGCCAAGGACCAGCCCGGCTACGTGCTCTTCGAGGACGACGACATCCAGGCCGCCTACGAACGGCTCAGCGCCGCCGGAGTCCACTTCACCATGCCGCCCAAGCAGGAGCAGTGGGGCTGGTCGGCCGTCTTCACTGATGATGAGGGACACCTGTTCCATCTCGGGCAGCGCTAGACAGCCCGAGGCGGCCGCGCAGCTCGCGCGCCGTCGCCAGCACGTGCTCGACCTCCACCGGGCTGGGCCACGGCGCGCTGCCGGGCCGCAGCAGCGTGCCGCGCACCGACGCCAGGTGCTCCACCGCGCTCGTGTGCAGCCCGCTCCGCGCCACCAGCCAGGGGATCACCTCGCCGTGGTCGAGCAGCGGCCGGGTCACCAGGTCCCACGTGCCGAGCAGCTCGGTCAGCTGCCCCACGTCCAGCGCCACCCCGCCCCTGCGGTCGGTCGCCAGCGCGGCCAGCTCCGCCCGCGCGGCCAGCTCCGGCTCGGCCGGGCGGTCCCACACCGGCGGCGGCGGGTCGGTCAGCCACTCCTCGGCCTCGGCGCCCCGCCCGGCCGCCGACAGCAGCCCGGCCAGCTCGACCGCCGCCCGGTGGTGACCGGCCAGCGCCGCCTGCCGGAACCAGTGCCGGCCGCCCTTCAGGTCGCCGAACTCGGCGATCAGCAGCAGCCCGAAGTTGAACGCCGACTCCGGGTCGCCCGCCGCCGCGCCCCGGCCGAACCAGTGGCTCGCGCCCTTGGCGTCGCCCAGCTCCACGCAGACGAACCCGGCCATCCGCTGGCCCTCCAGCCGCCCCGCGTACGCCGCCTGCTCGTACCACCCCCGGGCGGTGCGCAGGTCGCGGCGGGCCAGCGCGATGGCGCCCAGCCGCGCCGCCGCGCCCGGATGCTCGCTCTTGGCGGCCAGCCGGTAGTAGGCCTCGGCACCCTCCGGGTCGCGCCCCGCCTGGAGGAGCAGCCCCAGGCAGTAGGCGGCGCCGGCGTGGCCGCCCCGGCAGGCCGTCTCCCACCAGCGCACGGTCTCCTCGTCGTCGCCCGCCGAGTAGGCCAGGAAGCCGAGGTCGTGCGCGGACGCGGCGTCGCCGTCCGCCGCCGCCTGCCGGTGCCACTCCCGCGCCGCGCCCAGCTCGCCGGTGTCCTCGCAGATCAGTGCCAGCCTGCGCGCCGCCGGCCGGCTGCCCGACCGGGCCGCCCGCTCGAACCACATCCTGGCCCTGCCGGGGTCGCCGCGCTGCTCCTGCAGCAGCGTCGCCAGATTGAGCGCCGCCTCGGCGTCGCCGGCCGCCGCCGCCCGCTCGTACCAGCCGAGCGCCTCGTCGAGCGTGCCGTGCTTCTCGTGCCAGAGGCCCAGGTTGTAGGCGCTGTCGACGTTCCCGGACCCGGCCGCGCACTCCCACCAGTGACGGGCCGCGCCGCGGTCACCGCGCTGGGCGTAGAGCCTGCCGAGCCGGTGCGCGGCCTGGGCGTCGCCCTTCCGCGCGGCCATCAGCAGCTCCGCCTCGTCACCCACGCGCGGCGCCGGAACGGCAGGCCTCGTCGCATCACCTTGCCAGAGCATGCTCAGCAGAGTGGCACGTGATCGCCCGATCGCGAACCGTAATCGCCGAGCCCTCAAGAAAACCTGATGAAGCCTGTGTACATGCCCATGCCGCAGGAGTAGCGGAGCGTGCCGGGCCGCTGCGGCGGCAGCCTCAGGGTCGCGGGCAGCGCGAGGTCCTTCCCGGCGATGGCCACCGTCTCCGTGCACCCCCGGTCGACCAGCTTGAACACCACCTCGACCGGCACCCCGGCGGGCGCCTCCACCGCCGCCGGCCGGTACCCGTCGCGCAGCGCCCAGATCGTCACCACCGGGCTCAGGTTCGCCGTGGTGTCCGCGGTCGCGGGCAGCCAGCCTCCCAGGCTCACCCCCGTACCGGCCGTCCACAGCCCCGCCGCGACCGCCAGCACCGCCGCCGCCTTCACCAGCCGCGTACGGGTGACGCGCCGCACCAGCCAGCCCAGCAAGCCCAGCACGGGCGCGGTGCCGGCCACGAACCCCGCCATCACCGCCGCCCCCGCGAACGGCGAACCGCTGGAGATCGCGACCAGCTCCATGCCGATCGTCACCCCGCACGGCACCAGGATCGTGGCCGCCCCGAGCAGCGGCGGGCCCAGCCCGGCGAACCGGTGGCGCGTCGGCTCGCACCCGCACCGGCGGTAGAGCCGCACCGCGAACGCGATCACCATGAGGCCCGCCGCCACCAGCAGCACCGCCCGCGCCTGCGGCGGCGGCTTCACCGCCGACCCGGCGAGCCCGAGCAGCGCCCCCACCACCGTGTACGACGCCAGCCGCCCCGCCAGGAACCACCCGAGCGCCGCCCGGTCACGCGCCCCGGCCAGCCCGACCAGCAGCCCGCCCTGCACGGCCGTGCACGACGCGGTGCCCGCTACGAGACCGGCGACGAGGCCGCTGCCGAACAGCGCCGCCGCCTCCATGCTCGTCCTCTCCGCCGAAGGGTCCTACACGGAAGGTAACCGTCCCGGCCGGATGCGGCCAGTGATACTTCTTTCACCCTCCGTGCCGTTTCCGTGTCAGAAGACGCAGAACTCGTTGCCCTCCGGGTCGGCGAGGACCGTCCACTCCTCACGCCGCTCCAGCACCGCCGCCCCGAGGCCCACCAGCCGCGCGACCTCGGCCTCCCGGTCCTCGGCCTGAAGGTCGAGATGGAGCCGGTTCTTCGCCGCCTTGCCCTCGGGCACCCGCTGGAACCAGAGCCGCGGCGGCCCGCCCTCCACCAGGACCGTGGGGTCGTCCTCGGGGTCGTGGATCCCGTGGGCGCGCAGCCGGGCCAGCTCGGCGTCGTCGTACGGGGCGACCTGGTAGCCGTCGAGCGCGGCGGCCCAGAAACGGGCGAGGGAGGCGGGATGGGCGCAGTCGATCACCACGTCGCGGAGCGCGGCCATCTCAGAGCCACCCCGGCTTCACCAGGCCGGACTCGTAGGCGATCACCACGAGCTGGGCGCGGTCGCGGGCGTGGAGTTTCGTCATGGCCCGGCTGACGTGGGTCTTGGCCGTGGCGGGTGACATGAACAGCTTGGCGGCGATCTCGTCGTTGGTGAGGCCGCCGCCGACCAGGGTCAGGACCTCGCGTTCCCGGTCGGTGAGCTGGTTCAGGCTCTCGGCGGCCAAGGGCTCTTTGGCGCGTGACGCGTACTCGGCGATGAGGCGGCGGGTGACGCTCGGCGAGAGCAGCGCCTCGCCGGCCGCGACCACCCGGACGGCCTGGAGGAGCTCCGCGGGCTCGGTGTCCTTGACGAGGAACCCGCTGGCCCCGCCGCGCAGCGCCTCGAACACGTACTCGTCCAGCTCGAACGTGGTCAGGATGATGATGCGCGGCCCCTCCGGCATGCGCCGGGTGGCGGTGAGGCCGTCCATCCCGGGCATGCGGATGTCCATGAGCACCACGTCCGGGCTGTGCTCCTGCGCCTGCCGGACCGCCTCCGCGCCGTCGGACGCCTCGGCCACCACGACCATGTCGGGCTGGGCGTCGAGCAGGGCCTTGAAGCCCGCCCGTACCAGCGCCTGGTCGTCGGCGAGCAGCACTTTGATCATGCGTTCTCCTGAGGTAGAGGGAGGCGGGCCGAGACCCGGAAGCCGCGGCCGTGCGGCCCGGCCGTGAGCGTGCCGCCCAGGGCGGCGGCGCGCTCACGCATGCCGGGGATGCCGTTGCCGCTGCCCTCTCCGGCCAGCTCGGGCGGTGTGGTGGAGCCGGTGTCGGTGACGTCGATGACCAGCTCGCGGGGCCCGTAGCCGAGCCGGACCGTCACGGCGGCGCCGGGGGCGTGCCGGGCGGCGTTGGTCAGCGACTCCTGGACGATCCGGTAGGCGGCCCGCTCGACCTGCGGCGGAAGCGGCCGGGAGCCGTCGCGTTCCAGCTTGACGTCCAGGCCGGAGCGCTCGATCAGCTCGTCGAGGCGGTCGAGCCCGGCGGTGGGGGAGCGGGGCGCACCGTCGCGCAGCACGTTCAGCACCGAGCGCATCTCGCCCAGCACCTCCTTGGAGGCGGTCTTGATGGTGGCCAGCGCGGTACGGGCCTGCTCGGGGTTGTCGTCGATGAGGTGCAGCGCGGTGGAGGCCTGCACGTGGATCAGCGAGATGTTGTGCGCGAGCACGTCGTGCAGCTCCTGCGCCATGGTCAGCCGCTCCTCGCTGGCCTGCCGCCGGGTCTCCTCCTCGGCCGCCCGCTGCTGCTGGGCGCGCCGCTCCCTGACGATCCTGGTCAGCTCCGCCATCACCATGACGAGCAGGACGAACGCGGTCACCGCCAGGTCGTGGAAGAGCCCGGTCATCCCCCCGGACCAGAGGTGGCTGTAGCTGATGAAGACCACGATGGTCACCCCGGCCATGATCCACGCCTGGATCCGCAGGCCCAGGGTGACCATGGAGAACAGCAGGATGATCGCCGCCAGGTAGCCGGGCCCGAACGGGTAGCCCAGCCAGGTGTAGAGGTAGGTGGCCGCGAGCGTGACGACCGCCGCGCCGACCGGGTACTTCCGCCGGACCAGCACGCCCACCGGCCCCACCAGCAGCAGCGCGACCGCCACCGCGTCCACCGGCTCGCGGTCGGGCTGCCCCATGGACGCGCTGAACGAGAGCCCGACCTGGGCCGCCGCCACCGCCAGCGCGTAGAGAAGATCCAGCCCCCACTTCCTGCCCACGCCACCACGCTAGGCCCGGGCCCGGGCGCTCGCATCCTCCGCCTGTCGCAGGGGGCCCTACCACGCACGGGGTACCTGAGTCATCGTGGAGACCATGCGCCGAGCGATCGTTCCCGCTGCAGCCGTCCTCGTCATGCTGACGCCCGCCGCCCCCGCCCTGGCCACCCCGCCCGCACATCACAGACCCCAGAAGGTCCCCGTCACCGAGGGGTATGAAGGCGGGGTTTCCCAGAAGGTCCCTGTCACCGAGGGGTACGAAGGCGCGGTCCCCCAGAAGGTCCCTGTCACCGAGGGGTACGAAGGCGCGGTCCCCCGGAAGGTCCCTGTCACCGAGGGGTACGGAGGCGAGGTCCCCCGGAAGGTCCCGGTCACCGAGAGGTACGGAGGCGAGGTCCCCCGGAAGGACCCGGTCACCGAGAGGTACGGGGGCGAGGTCCCCCGGAAGGACCCGGTCGCCGAGGGGTACGGGGGCGCGGTCGCCACCGTAGACCTGGATGCCTCGAAAGCCGCCGTCGGCGTGCTCAAGAAGGGCGGCAACGCCATCGACGCCGCGGTGGCCGCCGGCGCGGTGCTGGGCGTGACCGAGCCCTACTCCGCCGGCCTGGCCGGCGGAGGCTTCATGGTCTACTACGACGCCGAGCGCCGGAAGGTGCACACCATCGACGGCCGCGAGGCGGCGCCCCGGGCCATGACGGCCACCTCGCTGGAGGGCATCCCGTTCGAGGAGGCGGTCACCAGCGGGCTGTCGGCGGGCGTGCCCGGCGCGCTCGCCCAGTGGGACCTGGCGCTGCGGAAATTCGGCACGCTCTCGCTG
Source organism: Nonomuraea sp. NPDC049649 (assembly GCF_040675175.1). Lineage (NCBI taxonomy): Bacteria > Bacillati > Actinomycetota > Actinomycetes > Streptosporangiales > Streptosporangiaceae > Nonomuraea > Nonomuraea sp. NPDC049649. The sequence goes on along the minus strand of NZ_JBFAOH010000006.1, from coordinate 49,528 downwards.
AGGCAGGCTCTCCAGCCGGCCGTCAAGGTCGCCTCCAGGGGGTTCGTGGTCGACCAGACCTTCCACGATCAGACCGCGCAGAACGCCGGCCGGTTCAAGGACTTCACCTCCACGGCGAAGCTCTACCTCCCCAACGGCGCGCCGCCGCCCGTCGGCTCCGTCTTCAAAAACCCCGAGCTCGCCGCCACCTACCGCGAGCTGGGCAGGCGCGGCATCGGCTGGCTGTACGGGGGACAACTCGGCAAGGAGGTGGTGGCCACGGTCAAACGGCCCCCGGTCGCCCCCGGCGTCGCCAGGAACGTCAGGCCCGGCCTGATGGAGCTGCGTGACCTGCGCGACTACCGCGCGCTGCTCCGCGAGCCGGCCAAGTCCGGCTTCAAGGGGATGACGGTGTACGGCATGGCGCCGCCGTCGTCGGGCGGCTCGACCGTGGGGGAGGCGCTCAAGATCCTCGACTCGCTGCCCGGGGTCGGCGTGCACGAGTACCTGGAGGCGTCCCGGCTGGCCTTCGCCGACCGCAACGCCTACGTCGGCGACGTGCCGGGCGTGCCGCTGAAGGAGCTGCTGTCGGACGGCTTCGCCAAGGAGCGCGCCTGCCGGATCGGCGAGCGCGCGATGGCGCATCCGGCCGCACCAGGAAACCCTGACGGCTCGTACGAGACCTGCCCGGCACCGTCGGGCACCGCCGCGGAGACCGCGGCCGAGGGCCCGGAGACCACCCACCTGGTGGTGGCCGACCGGTGGGGCAACGTCGTCGCCTACAACCTGACGATCGAGTCGACCGGCGGCAACGGCATCGTGGTGCCGGGCCGCGGTTTCCTGCTCAACAACGAGCTGACCGACTTCACCTTCGGCCCCGCGCCCGGCGACCCGAACCTGCCCGGGCCCGGCAAGCGGCCGCGCTCGTCGATGGCGCCGACGCTCGTGTTCGACCACGGCAGACCGGTCATGGCGCTCGGCACGCCGGGCGGCTCCACGATCATCACGACCGTGCTGCAGATCCTGGTCAACCGGTACGAGTTCGGCATGTCGCTGCCCGAGGCGCTCGCCGCTCCCCGGGCCACCCAGCGCAACACCGCGCAGACCCAGGCCGAGCAGGGCTTCCTCGACGCGTACGAGGAAGAGCTGGAGGCCAGAGGCCACGACCTGGTGCTGAACCCGGAGATCGGCGCCGCGACCGCGCTGGAGTTCCTCGGCCGGGGCCGCGTCCAGGCGGTCGCCGAGCCGTCCAGGCGCGGCGGCGGCAGCGCCCTGGCCGTGTGCCCGTGCCGCTGATCACCGGGCAGGACGAGAACCCGCCACGTCCCGTGGCGGGTGAGCCCCTGTGACGCCGTCTAGCGGAGCAGGAGGAAGGCCGCCACGCCGATGACGACGACGGCGACGACCACCGCGATGATCGGCAGAACGGGCGACTTCTTGGCTTCGGCGGCGGCCGACTCCTGCTCGGACCGCTGCGCGAACGCGCGGAACTGCTGGGTGTTGCCCGCCGGATCGATATGCTGATCGGACATGGGCGCCAGCCTAGCCTGATCGGTTGCCGTATTTGCACGCTTTACGAGGTTCTATTTCCGGCGGGCTGGTTACGGAACCGGTCGCTCGGGCGGATAGTTTGAATCCATGCTCAAGACCCTGCTGTCGCCGCGCCTGCTGGGGCTGCACCTGCTCACGATCGGGGTCGTGATCGCGTTCATCATGCTCGGGCGCTGGCAGCTCGGCGTGTTCAACGACTCCGGCAAGCCGGTGCTGGCGACGGACCCCGACCCGGTGTCCGTCACCGAGCTGGCCACCCTCAGCGCGCAGATGCGGGCCGACGCCGTGGGCCGCAGGGTCACCGTGGAAGGCGTCTACGACGCGGGCCGCCAGCTCCTGGTCGCCGACCGGCGGCCCGACGTCGACATGCCCGGCGGCAACGTGTCACGCGGCGAGGGCTACTGGGTGCTGACCCCGATCCGGCTCGACGACGGCACGCTGATGCCGGTGGTGCGCGGCTGGGTGGCCGACGCCGCCGACCCCGCCGTCGCGGACGTGCCGGAGGGCAGGCTGAGCGTGCCGGGCCGGCTCCGTCCCCAGCAGGGCAGCGACGCCGTCCAGCGCAGGGCCGAGGGTCTGCCGCCCGGCCAGGTGCAGACGGTGTCGACCGGCGAGCTGGTCAACCTGTGGCAGGGCGAGCGGGTCCGCACCGGCTACGTCGTGGCCGAGCCGCCGTCGGGGGCGCTGACCCAGGTCGCCTCGAAGCCGCCGATGGCCGGCGGCGAAGTCACCTGGCGGAACCTCGCCTACGCCGCCAACTGGTGGATCTTCGCGGGGTTCGCCGTGTTCATGTGGTTCCACTTCGTACGCGACGCCGTACGAGCGGATCGGGACCGTGAGAAGTCCCCCGAGATGGTTCTGGAAGGTTAACGGTGGAATCGGCTCTCAAGCCCTTCCGGGTGCTCGCCTACGTCGTCGGCGTGATGCTGCTCGTGCTCTGCGTCGGCATGGTGCTGCGCTACGGCTTCGACATCCCCGGCCCGTCGAAGGTGATCTCGCCCATCCACGGCGGCCTCTACATGCTCTACCTGGTCGCGGTGATGAACCTGGGCATGAAGGCGCGCTGGACGTGGCCCTACATGCTGGGCGTCATGCTCGGCGGGACCGTGCCGTTCCTGTCGTTCTACGTCGAGAACCGGGTCACCCGGCGGATGACGGCGGCGACGGCGGCGGAGGCCTGACAGCCCCCGCCGGATCGCCTCATCGGCCGATGCCGCGCCTGCGCGCCCTCTTGAGCCGCTCGCGCTGCGACGGGTCGAGCATGAAGTAACCGACCACGGGGGCTCCGATCACGCCGAGGACGACGAGCAGGGTCAGCCAGCCGGGCAGGAAGATCCACGAGAACAGCACGGCGAGACCTGCGCCGATGGCGTACTTCTGGATTGGCGACATCCTCAACATCCTCCGAACGCGGAGCGCACGCCCCGCCTCTCCTGCATTCTGCGTCGTGCGGACAACGATCGGGACCCCGGCGGGGTTCCCGGTCACGATATATCTCAACTGGTGAGCACGCCAAGGAGCTGCCGCCGCAGCGCCTCCGGCGTAGGCCGCTCGGCGGCCACCCCCGACAGCAGCCCCACCAAGTACGGTCCCAGCGGCCCCGCACGCAGCAGCGACGCGCCCGGCGCGGGCGGCCTGCCCTCCACGGCCAGGAACAGCGTGGCCCCGAGCGCCCACAGATCGCCCGCCCGCCCCGGCACGCCCTCCGGCGGCGCGTAGCCGGGCGGCGGCACCGGCACCGGCGGCGGGATCAGCGACGCCCGCCCCTCCCCGTCGATCAGCACGCTGCCCGGCTGCACCCCGCCGTGATGCTCGCCGCGCGCGTGCAAGGCGGCCAGCCGGTCGAGCACCGCCAGCCCCACCGCCGCCGCCCGCGCGGGCGGCAGCGGGCCGTCGACGGCGACCACCCGGTCAAGGGAGCGGTCCAGAGCGAGCCGCCGCAGCGTCCACTCCACCGTCTCCACCGGCGGCGCGGCCGGCGTCAGCATCGCCCCGATCAACGCCCGGAACGGGTCCACCGGCTCGGCCGGCGAATGGCCCGGCGGCCTGCCCTCCACCGCGAAGTGCAGCGTGGCGGCCAGCGACCACAGATCGGCCCGCGGCCGCATCCCCAGCGACGGCAGCCCGAACCCCGTCAGCAGCGCCCGCCCGGCCGGCGACAGCAGCACGTTGCCCGGCTGCACCCGGCCGTGCACGATCCCCGCCGCGTGCGCCGCCGTCAGCGCCGACAGCAGGTGCACCCCCACCCGGGCCGCCTGCCGGACCGGCAGCGGCCCCCGCCCGCGCACCGCCTGCTCCAGCGACGCCCCCTCCGCGAACGCCATCACCAGCCACGGCTCGCCGTCCGCCATCGGCACGTCCAGCACCGGCACGATCGCCGGATGCACGAAACCCGCCGCCCGCCGCGCCTCCAGCACCGCCTCGTCGAGCCGCCCGCCCGGGGCGCGCAGCCGCCGCACCACCACGTCACGGTGCTCCACCTCGTCGAAGGCCAGCAGCAGCTCACCCCCGCCGAGGGGGTTCAGCAGCCGATAGCGCCCCGCGAGCTTGCCGGCCTCTCCCATCGCCCCGCGCACCACCGATACGCCTCCCGACGAGCTGTGTACCCCGTCAGGCAAGCCACGCCTCATGCGCGGCGTGCAACCTGGCCCACAGCTTCTCCTTCTCCCTGTCGCTCACGTCGTCCAGCGGCAGGCGGAAGAGGTCGGCCAGCGCCGCGAAGTAGTCGCGCGGGCTGTCCAGCGTCACCCGCTCGGCCCCCACGCCCAGCCGCGACAGCACCAGCCCGCGCAACTGGTCGACGCCGCGGGCGTCCCGCCGCTGCACCACCGCGGTCCGCACGAACCCCGACTCCGGCGACGTGGACAGCTGCTGGTGCATGGCCGCGAACTCCGCCATCACCGCCGGAGCGGGCGCGAAGTCCATGCCCTGGAACGAGCCGCCCGGGTCGTGCTCCAGCCGCCATCCGCCCGGGGCCACCTCCGACGGGCGCAGACCGTACTCATGAGGCCCCTGCCGGTAGGAGCCGGCGACCAGCGGGAGCGGCTCGTGCAGCCCGTCGCCCAGCCCCACGTCCACCAGCCACACGCCGCCCGGGTTGGCCTCGCCCGGCAGCCCGGAGACCGTCAGCACCAGATGGTTGCCGTCGACGCCCGGCTCGGCGCCGCGCAGCTGCACCCCGCCCACGTGCCGCGTCACCGCGTACCCCAGCTTCGCCAGCAGCTCCGAGAACGCGCCGTTCAGGTGGTAGCAGTAGCCGCCCCGGCCGCCGATGATCCGGGCCGCCGACTCCAGCGGGTCCACCGTGGTGGGCCGGCCCAGCCAGATCTCCAGATTCTCGTACGCGACCCGCTCCACGTGCGCGGTGTGCAGGGCGCGCAGCGCGTCGGCGGAGGGCGCGGCGCTCTCCAGCCCGGGCAGTCCGAGGCGGCGTAGGTACGCAGGGATGTCCACCGTGCAAGTCTGCACCGGATGCGCATGGGTTGGGGAGTGCCGTCCGTCTGAAGTCGATCAGCTGGGAAAGGTTTCCGCCGCACGCGGTCTTGGTAGTCACATGGCTACAGTCAGTAGTCATCAACCGTCTGACAGGAGATACTGTGCGCTTCAACACTGCGGGTCTCGCCGGCGGCCTGCTCGCCGCCGCGGCGCTGTTCTTCGCTCTCGCGCCCGCCGCGTCGGCGACGACGAGCCATGACCCCCGCGACGACCGTCAGTGGAGCCAGTCGAGGCACCACCACGTCCATCCCTCCCGGGCCCACCGCGCCCGGCACAAGCACCACGGCCACCGGCACAAGCATCACAGCCACCGGCACAAGCACTACAGCCCCCGGCACAAGCACCACGGCCACCGGCACAACTGGCGCCACCACCGGGGCTGGTAAGACGCCCTGAGCACGGCCGGCGGCCTGGCGGGAGCACGACCCCGCCAGGCCGCCGGTACTTCTAGCAAGTCCGCCCGGCCGCCGACTCCGGCGGATCCCCCCGTGGTGGGCCGGCTCTCCAGGTTTTCGTACGCGCCCGGTCTGCACCGGATGTGCACGGATTGGGGAGTGCCGTCTGCACACCCCGCTCCTAGGCTCTCGGATGTGACGCAGCGGCGACGCATCCTCGTGGTGGAAGACGACCAGACCATCGCGCTGGCCGTACGGGACCGGCTGGCGGCCGAGGGATTCCAGGTCAGAACGGCCGCCGACGGGCAGGCCGGGCTCGCCGAGTTCGGCCGGGCCGAACCCGACCTGGTGATCCGGTGCGGCGGCGGATCCTCCCGGCCGCCGCGGGGCTGGGCATCACGGCGGTGCTGCTGGCGGTGTTCGGGCTGCTGTTCTCGTCGGCGGACCCGGTGTTCGCCGCCTACGTGACGCGGCTGACCACCGCGCCGGAGTGGGCCGAGTCGCTGCCGCTGCGGATCGTCCTGTTCGCGGTGTTCGCGGCGCTGGCGGCGGCGGTGGTGCTGGTGGCGCTCCGCCCGGTGGCCGACCCGGTGGGGCCGGACCTGAAGGTGCCGGTGAACCGGGCGGTCTGGCTGGTGCCGCTCACCGCCGTGAACCTGCTGTTCGCGGCGTTCGTCGCGGTGCAGATCACGGCGCTGTTCGGCGGTGACGCCTGGGTGCTGGAGACGGCGGGGCTCACCTACGCCGAGTACGCCCGCCAGGGCTTCTTCCAGCTCGTCGCGGTCAGCGTGGTGGTGCTCGGCATCGTCGCGGTGGCCGCGAGCGTGATCAGGACCGAGCGGCGGGAGCGCTGGGTGCTCGCCGGACAGCTCGGCGTGCTCTGCGCGCTGACGATGGTGGTGCTGTTCTCCGCGCTGCACCGGCTGGACCTCTACACGGACGCCTACGGGCTGTCGCGGCTGCGGCTGTCGGTGGAGGCGGCGGTGTACTGGCTGGGCGCGCTGTTCGCGCTGGTGCTGCTGGCCGGCGCGGGCCGTCTCGCGGGGCGCGGATCGGCGTGGCTGCCGCGTACGGTCGTGCTGGTGACGGGGCTGGCCCTGGGCGTCTTCGCGGTGGTGAACCCGGACCTGCGGGTGGCCGAATCCCAGGTCGCGGTCCGCGGCGTGCAGAAGCTCGACTCCGACTATTTGGGCGACCTCGGCGCGGAGGCGGTCCCGGCGCTGAACCGGCTGCCGGAGCCGCTGCGCAGCTGCGTGCTCGCCGACGTGGTGGCGGCCAACGAGCTGAGCCGCCCCGACCCGTGGAACGGCTGGAACCTGGCCAGGGCCGAGGCCCGCGCCCTGCTCGCCGAACACCCGGTCGCGGAGGGCGGGACGTGCCCGGGTCACCGATGATTGAATCGCAGGGTGATGTTCGATGTGATCATCCGCGGCGGGAGGGTGCTCGACGGCACCGGCGCTCCTCCGTACCGGGCGGACGTGGGCGTCAGCGGTGACCGGGTCGCCGCGGTCGGGCGGCTCGACGCGGCCGGTGCGCTGTCCGAGATCGACGCGGCCGGGCGGCTGGTGGCCCCCGGGTTCGTCGACTGCCACGTGCACGGCGACGCGGCGGTGTTCGACCCGGCCGTGCAGCTCGCCGCGCTCCGGCAGGGCGTGACCACGTTCGTGCTCGGCCAGGACGGGCTGTCGTTCGCGCCCGGCTCGGCCGAGACGGTGGCGTACGCGTCCCGCTACTTCGCGGCGGTCAACGGCGCGCTCGGCGAGGGCCCGCTGACCGTGGCCGATCTGCTCGACGGCTATGACCGCGCGGTCGCGCTGAACACCGCCTACCTGCTGCCGCACGGCACGATCCGCTACGACGTGATGGGCCACTCGCCCGCGCACGCCTCCCGCGACGACCTGGCGCTCATGCTGGCGGCGATCGAGCGCGGCCTGTCCGAGGGCGCGGCCGGGCTGTCGAGCGGGCTGGAGTACCTGCCGGGCCGGTACGCCACCACCGAGGAGCTGGCCGAGCTCTGCCGCCCGCTCGGCGGTCTCCCGTACGTCACCCACATGCGCGCCTACGGCCCGAGGGCCGGGGAGGGCCTCGCCGAGGTGGTCGAGATCGCCGAACGCTCCGGCGCCGCGGTGCACGTCTCCCACCTGCACGGCCCGGCCGGCCTGCTGCTGCCGCTGCTCGACCGTACGCTCGACGCGGGGGTGGACCTGACCTTCGACACCTACCCCTACCTGCGCAGCAGCACGATCCTGGCGATGGTGGCGCTGCCGCCGCGGGTGCCCGCCGCCGACACCGAGCGGGCCCTGGAGATGCTCCGCTCCGGTGAGCTGGACTCCTGGTGGCCGGAGCTGGAGCGGACCTGGCCGAGGCTGACGATTTCGCACGCGCCCGGCATGGAATGGTCCGAGGGCCTGACGATGGTCGCCGCCGCCGAACGGGCGGGGGTGACGCCGGCCGAGTTCTGCTGCCGCCTGCTGGTGGAGACCCGGCTGGAGGCCGGGTGCGTGGCGGCCCGTCCCGACGAGGGACCGGAGGGGGAGGAGTCGGTGCGTCGCGTGTTGCGCCACCCGTCCCACACGGGCGGCTCCGACGGCATCTATGTGGGCGGTCATCCGCACCCGCGCGGTTTCGGGGCGTTCGCCCGGTTCCTCGGCCGCCACGTGCGCGAGCTCGGCGACTGGACGTGGGAGCAGGCGGTGGTCCACCTGGCGTCGCATCCGGCGCGGCGCTTCGGGTTCGCCGACCGGGGGCTGCTGCGGCCCGGGTTCGCCGCCGATGTGGTGGTGTTCGACCCGCGCACCGTCGCCGACCAGGCCACCTACGAGGCGCCGCGGACGCTCGCCACCGGGGTGGAGGACGTGCTGGTGTCGGGGGAGCGGGTGCTCGCGGCGGGCGAGCCGACCGGGGCGACGCCGGGCAGGGCGCTCCGGTCAAGATCCGCAGGATAAGGTCGGAACCGGGCAGAGGGGGGAGTGCGGTGCCTGAGACGCTGGGGCGTTCGGTGTTCGACGGGGAGCTGGGCTTCCCGCTGATGGTCGTGCACCGCGACGCGCTGGACCACAACATCGCCACCCTGGCCGCCTTCGCCCGCGACCACGGGCTGGAGCTCGCGCCGCACGCCAAGACCCACATGTCGCCCGAGATCGCGGCCCGCCAGCTCGGCGCGGGCGCGTGGGGGCTGACCGTGGCCACGCCGGCCCAGGCGCGGACGGTGCGCGGGTTCGGCGTCCGCCGCATTCTGGTGGCCAACCAGGTCGTGGACCCGGCCGGGCTGCGCTGGGCCGCCGCCGAGCTCGACGCCGACCCGGACTTCACGCTGCTGTCGTTCGCCGACTCTCAGGCGGGGGTCGACATCCTCGCCGCGCACGCGGGCTCGCGGCCGTTCCCGGTGCTGGCCGAGCTGGGCCACCCGGGCGGACGGGCGGGCTGCCGTACGGTCGAGGAACTGCTGGAGCTGGCCCGCTACGTGGAGCGGACCGACGGGGTGGAGCTGGCCGGGGTCGCCGGGTACGAAGGAGCGCTCGGCACCGCCCAGGAAGTCCGGAAATATCTGGATCTGTTGCAGGAGGCGGTCGAACACCTCCGCGTCCGCACCCCGATCCTCACCGTCGGCGGCAGCCAGTGGTTCGACGTGATCGGCCGCCACCTGGCCGCCACCCAGGCCCGAGTCCTCCTGCGCAGCGGCGCCTACGTCACCCACGACGACGGCTTCTACCGCGAGCGCACCCCGTACAACCGGATGGACGGCGAGCTGCGCCCCGCACTAGAAGTGTGGGCGCACGTCCTGTCCACCCCCGAGCCCGGCCTCGCCGTGGTCGGCATGGGCAAGCGCGACGCCCCGTACGACGAAGGGCTGCCCGTGCCCAGGCGGGCCGGCGTCACCGTCGTCAAGATGCAGGACCAGCACACGCTCGTCCGGGCCGACGGGCTCCGGCCCGGCGACCTGCTCGCGTTCGGCATCTCCCACCCGTGCACCGCCTTCGACAAGTGGCGCGAGCTGCCCCTGGTCGACCGCGACTACCGGGTTGCCGGCACCATCACCACCCACTTCCAGGAGCAGCCGTGAAGAAAGAGCTGAGAACCACCGAGGGCGCCGCCCCCGTCGGCGCGTACTCGCAGGGGCTCGTGGTGGGCGACTTCGTCTACACCTCCGGCATGGGCCCGCTCGACCCGCAGACCGGCGAGATCGCCGGCGACGACATCGTCACCCAGACCCACCAGGTGATGCGGAACCTCGGCGCCATCCTGGCCGCGCACGGCCTCGGCTACGACGACGTCGTCAAGGCCACCGTCCACCTCCAGCACCTCAAGCGCGACTTCGCCGCGTACAACGAGGTCTACAAGTCCTACTTCACCGCTCCGTACCCCGTACGCACCACCGTCGGGTCGGAGCTGCTCGACATCCTGGTGGAGATCGACTTCGTCGCGCACAAGAGCGCCTAGAGGGAAGCCAGCCGTGGACAGTTCGGTGTTCGCCTTCGTCGAGGATCTGCGCGGCGAGGGCGTCGAGCGGGTGCTCGACAGGATCAGCGAGTACGGCGCGGCCGGCGTCACGGTCGGCGCCGTCCATCACGCCGCCCGCGACATCACCCCGCACGGGCTGTCCCGGCTGACCGTGCGCCACGACGGCGCGCACTTCACCCCGCCCGGCGACCTCTTCTCCGGGCTGCGGCTGCGGCCGCCGGCCGGCTACGAGGACGCCTTCGACGGGCTGCGCGAGGCGTGCGAGCAGCGCGGGCTCAAGCTGCACGGCTGGGCCGTGTTCCTGCACAACGCCACGCTCGGCGCCGAGCACCCCGACGTGACCGTCCGCGACTGCTTCGGCGACCGCGGCTCGCCCGCCGACCTGTGCCCGGCCCACCCCGACGTGCGGGCGTACGCGGTCGCGCTCGCCAGGGCGGTGGCCCGGCTCGGCGTCGACTCCGTGGTGGCCGAGTCGCTGCACTTCAGGCCGCTGCGGGCGGAGCGCTCGTTCGTGCCGCTGGGGCCGATGGACGCCTACCTGTTCGGGCTCTGCTTCTGCGACTACTGCCTGCACCGGGCCGCCGACCTGGGCGTGGACGTCGAGGTGGCGCGCGAGGAGTGCGCCAGGATCCTCGGCGGCGTGCTCGGCGGCGACCCGCCCGCCCAGGGCGAGGTCACCAGGGCCGCGCTGACCGCGTACGCCGGGCCCGACGTGGTCGCCTACGCCCGCGCCCGCTCCGAGACCGTCACCACGCTCGCCTCCGACGTGGCGACGGCCGTCGGCGAGGAGGGGTCGAGGCTGGTCTTCGCCGACGCCACCGGCGGCGTCAAGGGCTACACCGACGGGCTGCCCACCCCTGGGCTGGCCGCGCACGACGCCTGGCAGCTCGGCGTCGACCTGGTGGCGCTCGGCGACCTGGTGCCCGCCTTCGCGGTGTACGCCTACGCGCGCGACGCCGCCCGGGTGGCCGACGACGTCGGCGCCTACCTGCGCTCGGTCGGCAAGGACCGCGAGGTCCGGGTCGTGCTCCGCCCCGGGCATCCCGACAGCGACTCCACCGACCGGCTGGTCGCCAAGACGCGGGCGGCCAGGGCGGCGGGCGCCGCCGCGGTCGACTTCTACGCCTACGGGCTCATGCCGCTGCCGGTGCTCGACCGCATCCCGGCCGCCCTCGCCGAGGCGCGCTGACTCGTACGATCAACGTCTCCCGGCGAACGCGGCGGCCACGCCCAGGCCGAGGTAGATGACGCCGCTGGCGTACCGCAGGGCCCGCGCTCCGCGGACGAGCCGGCGGCCCAGCGCGCCCGCCGCGACCGCGTACACCACGTCCGAGATCAGCCCGAGCACCAGCAGCGTGAGCCCGAGCACCACCACCTGCAGCGCCGGCGCCCCCGCCGACGGGTCCACGAACTGCGGCAGGAACGCCAGGAAGAACAGCGTCACCTTGGGGTTCAGCACGTTGACCAGCACGCCCTCCAGGAACACCTGGCGGAGCGGCTGCCGGGGCGGCTCCTGCGCCGTCTCGTCCTCTTTCGAGGTGAACGCCCGGAAGGCCAGATAGCCGAGGTACGCCACCCCCGCCCACTTCACGACCGCGAAGAGCGTCGCCGACCGCGAGATCACATACGACAGTCCGGCGGCGGCCGCGGCGATGTGCACCAGCGTGCCCGCCTCCACCCCGAACGCGCTCGCCAGCCCCGCCGCCCTGCCCTGGGCGAGCCCCCGGGCGGTGATGTAGAGGTGGTTCGGCCCCGGGATCAGCACCAGGCCCAGCGAGGCGGCGGCGAACAGCAGATAGGTCGTGGGGGAGATCATGCCTCCGACTGTACGAGCCGCTCCGGCCCCCTTATAAGGGCCAATCGTCCCGGCTGTTCGTGGGCCGATTCCTGTCGCACCCGCGTGACATAGTGACTGCGTGATGCCTTCCCTCGTCGGCCGCGCGACCGAGCTGGACCGGCTCGTCCGCGTGGTCGAAGCGGCCGCCTCCGGCACCGCCGGGGTCGCGCTCGTCGGCGGCGACGCCGGCATCGGCAAGACCCGCCTCGCCACCGAGCTGATCACCGAGGCCCGCGCCCGCGGCTTCCACGCGCTGGTCGGCCAGTGCGCCGAGCTCGGCGACACCCTGCCCTACCTCCCGCTCGCCGACGCCCTGCGCGGCGCCGAGCCCGCCGTCGCCACGGCCGCCGCCGCCCACCCGCTGCTCGGCCAGCTCCTGCCCGGCACCGAGACCGTCCCGCAGGCCGGCCTCACCCAGCAGCGGCTGTTCGGCTCGCTGCTCGCGCTGCTCAACGAGATCCAGCCGGTGCTCTTCGTCATCGAGGACCTCCACTGGGCCGACCGGTCCACCCGCGACCTGCTCGTCTTCCTCAGCCGCATGGTGCAGACCGAGCGCGTCTGCGTCGTCGGCACCTACCGCACCGACGACCTCCACCGCCGCCACCCGCTCCGGCCCGTCCTGGCCGAGCTGAAGCGCCTGCCGGCCGTCACCACCGTCGAGCTGGGCCCGCTCGCCGCCGACGAGATGTCCGCGTACGTGTCCACGCTCGGCTCCGTCGGCGCCCGCGACCTCGACCTCATCGTCGCCCGCGCCGACGGCAACCCCTTCTACGCCGAGGAGCTGTTCGCCGCCCTGGCCGAGGGCGAGAGCCTGCCCGACGGGCTGGCCAGCCTGCTGCTCTCCCGGGTCGAGGTGCTCTCCCCGGCCGGGCAGCAGGTGCTGCGCGCCGCCGCCGTGGCGGGCCGCCGCGTCGAGGACGAGCTGCTGCGGGAGGTCTCCGGGCTGCCGGTCGCCGAGTTCGAGGAGGCGGTCCGGGAGATCGTCTCGCGCGGGCTGCTCCGCGTCCGCGGCCACGGCTACGCCTTCCGCCACGCCCTGCTCCAGGAGGCCGTCTACGGCGACCTGCTGCCCGGCGAGCGCACCCGCCTGCACGCCGCCTTCGCCCGCCTGCTCACCTCGCCCGCCGAGCTGGCCCACCACCACCTCGCCGGCCACGACCTGGCCGGCGCGCTGGCCGCCTCCGCCGAAGCCGGGCGCCAGGCCGAACGCCTCGGCGCCCCCGCAGAGGCCCACCGCCACTACGACCGCGCGCTCGGCCTGTGGGACCGCGTCCCCGGCGCCGCCGGCCTGGCCGGCGAGACCCGCGAGACGCTCGCCTTCCGCAGCGCCGTCGCCGCCGCCGACAGCGGCGACAACCAGCGCGCCGTCACCGCCCTGCGCGCCCTGCCCCAGACCTCCGAGGTGAGCGAACGCCTCGCCTACTACCTCGCCGAACTCGGCGACAAACCGGCCGCCGTCGTCGCCGCCGAACACGCCGTCGAGACCGCGCCCGGCCAGGTCGCGCTGGCCCGGGCCCTGGCCACGCTCGCCCGCGCCCTCATGTGGACCCCGCGCCACGCCGAGGTCGAAGAGCTCGGCCGGCGCGCACTCGACACCGCCCGCGCCGCCGGCGCCAAGGACGCCGAGACCAGCGCCCAGCTCACCCTCGCCCTCCACACCGAGGTCCACCACGGCCTCGCCAAGGCCCACGACCTGGTCCGGCTCGCCACCACCGGCGGCCACAGCGGCGACCTCGCCATGGACCTGCGCGCCCACTTCCACCACGCCCGCATCCACTACGACCAGGGCCTCATGGCCGATGCCGCCGTCGTCGCCGACGCCGGCATCCGCCTCGCCTACGAGACCGGCCTCAACTGGAGCACCTACGGCACCGAGCTGCGCTTCCTCCGCTTCCTCATCCACTACGCCTCCGGCGACTGGGACGAGGCCGAGAAGGTCGCCTCCGGCTTCGGCGCCCGCGTCGGCACCACGCCGGAGGCCACGCTGTCGTCGTTCGCCCTGTTCATCGAGGTCGGCCGGGGCAGCCCCACCGTGGAAAGCCGCCTGGAATGGCTGAGCCCCTTCAGCCACGACCCGTTCATCGCCTACATGTACCGCGGCCTGGCCGCCGAACACGCCCTCTGGCAGGGCGACCCCGCCGCCGCCCTCGACCACGTACACGCCGCCCTCGACGCCCTGCTGCTCCCCGGCGACGCCGCCGCCATCCGCATCTCCGCCACCGGCCTGTGGGCCCTCGCCGACCTCGGCACCACCGACGGCGCCGACGACCTCTTCGCCACCGCCCGCCACGCCGCCGAATCCGGCGTCATCGGCGAACGCGCCCAGCTCGGCCCCGAAGGCCAGGCCTGGGCCCTGCGCGCCGAGGCCGAATGGCACCGCGTCCACGGCCGCCCCGACCCCGAACTGTGGCATCAGGTCGCCGAAGCCTTCGCCTTCTTCCCGTACGAAGAAGCCCGCGCCCGCTGGCGCCTCGCCGAAGCCCACCTCGCCGCCGGCGACCGCGACGCCGCCCACACCGCCTGGGCCCGCGCCGACACCATCGCCACCCGGCTACGCGCCGAACCCCTCCGCCGCGCCCTCACCGAACTCGCCCGCCGCGCCCGCCTCACCAGCGGCACCACCGACGGCCCCCTTACCGCCCGCGAACGGGAAGTCCTCGCCCTCGTCGCCGAAGGCCACACCAACAAGGAGATCGCCGCCCGCCTCTACATCGCCCAGAAGACGGTCAGCGTGCACGTCTCCAACATCCTCGCCAAACTCGGCGTCTCCACCCGCACCCAGGCGGCGGCCACCGCCCGCCGTCACGGCCTCATCCCGTGACGAGGTCCCGCACCACCTCGATCAGCTCGGCCGGGTCGAACGGCTTCGTCAGATACGCGTCCACCCCGATCTCCCGGCCCCGGCGCTTGTCGTCGTCCTGCGCCCTCGCCGTGATCAGCACCACCTTGATGTGCCGGGTCGCCTCGTCGTCCCGCAGCCGCTGCGCCGTCGTCCACCCGTCCAGCTGCGGCATCATCACATCCAGCGTGACCACATCCGGCCGCACGTCCAGCACCCGATCCAGACAATCCTGCCCATCAGTGGCCGTCGCCACCTCGAACCCCTCAAGGTTCAGATTGACGGCGATGAGCTGACGAATGACCTCGTCATCGTCTACGACCAGAACTTTGCCAAGAACGTCACCCACGGCGGTCAAGCTAGCGGTAGCGGGACTGTCACGTGCGGTTTTCACCGGATGTGTTGGCGGACGGTTATCTGGTGCAGAGTGGGTCCCGGATACTGGTAGCCTTGGTTCTCGTTGAGCCCCCTTAGCTCAGGGGATAGAGCACCGGCCTCCGGAGCCGGGTGCGCAGGTTCGAATCCTGCAGGGGGCACTTTGCGATGTTTCAGGATATCCTCGAACCCCTGGTTCGGGGGTTTCATCTTGTTGGGGTTTGCCTGGGTGGGTAGTCGCGGTCAGGGGTGATCCTCACCTCGTCGGCCGAACCACAGTCGGCATCTTGGAGACACCGCCAAGAATGTCGGTCAGCGTGGAGGCTGGAACGCCGTGGATGGCGACCGCTTGGCGGAAGACGTCGCGGACGATCGGGCTGGTGACGTGGGCGTGCATGATCATCGACAGGAGTCGCGGGAGTGGTCGCCCAGCCAGGAAAGGATCTCGGCGTCGGTGCCGCCGGCCAGGCGGTAGTGGGTGAAGTCGGCCTGCCGGGTCTCGTTCGGCAGCTCTGCTGGGAAGCGCATGTAAGACGAGCGAGGCCGCTTCTTCGGTTCGGCACCACTAGGTCGGGCGGGTCAGGTAGCGGCTGATCGTGGCCCGCACACTGTCCGCGGGTGGCGGTGCCCCATGCCATACCGGTCTCAGCATGACGTCTCTGCGAAACGCGGGGCCGGGGATACGCTGGCTTCGCAGACTGTGTGCGTCCTGCCGTTCGTGCTGGAGGCCCCGCATTGAGCTACCCCGAGGAGTACTCCGGCATCGACCCCGGCCTGATGGCGCTCTTCGAGCCGGCACTCGGCCGTACGGGCTCGGCGATCGAGAGCAGCGAGCCGCAGGTCCGGCGCACCCTGCAACAGTTCGACCTGGACACCTCCCACCTGAACGCCTTTCGGGAGGCGGCCAATTGGATCAGCGCCAAACGACCTGAGTTGCGGCGGCGCCTGGAGACCATCAGGGCTGAGCGGTCGGAATGGGGCGCCCCCGGTCAGGCCGTCAACGGGATGACCGACTTTGACGAGACTCTCTACAACAAGGCCTCCAACGACCCGGACGTCTACGCCGCCGCCAGCCACTTGGCGAAGTATGACTCCGAAGGCAAGATGGTCAAGTCCGCCCTTGACGCTCTGGCCAAGCAGGCGACGGAATCGGAGTTCGCCACCAAGCTCATGCACGCCTTGGGCTCGGAAAAGTACCTCGCGCTCATGCGAAAAGCGATCTCCACGAAAGATCAGCATCTCCAGACCTCACTGAGTAAGGCGCTCGGTGCAGCCAGTTCCCGCCTGGATGACGGCTGGCGGAAGAAGCTCACGGCCGGCCTCGACCGCGAGAACTATTTCGCACTCGCCCGCGCGCTCAAGCACGGAACGTACGACCATGACTTCCTCCTAGACGTGGCCAGGAAAGTGGACGCGGCCTCGCGCGCCGACCCAGAACCCAGCTTCGGGGCGGGGCGACACGTGAGAACGGCCTTACCCGAGTCGATGCACCGGCACGCGATGCTCGACGTATTCGAAGCGCTGGGCCGCCACCCGAAAGCGGCTCAGGAGTTCTTCGCGTACGACGCGACGGCGCTCAAGTACTACGTGACAGAGAAGCCGTTGAGAGACGGCGGTAAGGCGTTGGGCATGGCGCTGGAAGCGGCCACGATGACGTACCGCGACCATGCGGGCACTCCGATGGATCCCTCCCGCGGCTACCTGTCCGCCAAGATCTCCTCGGAGTTCATCCATCTCCAGCATGAACGACTCAAGGCAGACAAGCACCCGAAATCCCTGGTGGCAGCCGACTCCATCGGACGCATCCTGGCGGCGTACATTCCTGACGTCAACCGCATAGCGGGCGCGTCAGGTCCCGAAACACCTGGCGTCTTCCGAGAGGACTACTTGAATCTCCCTGGGCGGGAGGACTGGGGCGCACGCTTCAACAAGACCGAACTCCATGGCGTGATGAAGGAAGCGTTCAAAGAGGACGGGAACGCCTTCGGGGTCGTGAGCGCCGCGCAGACGGCATGGGCCAGCAAACTCTTCGATCAAGGTGCCGGGCAGTTGGCCGCGGAACACGGCACCGGCAGCTTGAACACCGCGGCCAATGAGGTCGGCGCCGGCTTTGGGCTCATCACCGACGCTGCAGGTCTCGCCGGCATTGAGAAAGGACAGGAACTCGACGAGACGCAGAAGCGGAACATGAAGATCCTCATGGCCGTGATCAACACCGGACTTGCGATCCCGCAAGCAGCGGGATGGCCGATCGGAGCCGGTGCGGTGGGCGCCTGGACCGGCATGATCGAAGACAGCGTCGGAGGAAACGCCGAGAAAGATGCCATCTTCGCCGCCAACGCCACCGTCGACCAGACGCAATTCCTCGTCCATCAACTCGCCGCTCAGGCCATGTTCAACCATGGTCTCTTCGGCTCGGCCGACCCACCGGCGAAATCCCACCCATGGGCCTCACTCACCGACCTGGAACCCGGCGACGACCCGCGCAAGGCGCCGAACAACTTCCTGAAGGAGGACGGCAAGACGCTGATGACGATGGAGGAGATGCTCGCGGGTGACGGCCGCCGCTACGACGCCTATCGCAATTGGCTCTATTTACGTCCAGAGGACAACCCATGGCTATCACTCGAGGTGCAGAACAAGCTCGACGCCGCTTACAAGCACGGCTTCCAGCAGTACCCATGATCAAGACCGGAACGGCACTCGCATGCGCCCTGATCACCGTGGGCGCCTGCACAGGAAGCTCAGAGCAGGTCGACCTGACCGCGCTACCTTCCGCGTATAGCGCGCCCTTCATCTGCGACCACGTACCTAAAATCGCGGTGGAGCGGATGACGGGGATCACCGACCCGCTCACCACCGGAGCAGTCGAACTCGCCAGCGGCGACCCTCTACGCCCCGCCACCGGCGCCTGCGCCGCCTACCAGCGAACCGGCGAACGCTCGACTGTGCTCCGTATCACGCAGGACGTCGGCGGCTCACGCGGTCACGTCGAAAGTTATCTCCGCGAAGGCATGGGCAAGCAACTCCCCGAAATCGTTCCTGGCGGCATCGGCTACTACGCCAGCTACCCCAACGAAGAGGCCCACGTGGCCGCGATGTTGGTGAAAGGCAAGGCAAGGCTGGCGATAGAACTCGTGAAAGGTGTCAAGGGCCGCGACAACGTCGCCGACGTCGTCGCCCTGATGAAGCTCATCGCCCCCAAACTCATCGACACCGCCGACACCGACGAGGACGGCTGACCAGATGCCCGATATGGTGCCCAACCCGCTCTATGAAGCGTTACGCGAAGCCGAACGGAAACTCACCCCGCTCATCCAGAACGCGACCCAGGCCATCGAGCAGTCCTACAAGGAGTTCCACTCCGGCAAGATCTGGACCGGCCCCACAGCCAAACTCTTCGACGCCCACCTCGAGCTCCACCGCACCCGCGTCGTCCGCGCTGCCACCGACATTCTGGAAGACCTCCGCGAGAGGATGGCCGCCCTGCCGCGCCAGGTGGACGAGAAGCAGGCGCAGGCCCTCAGCAGACAGTACGACCTACCGTAACGATCACAGCGTCTCTGAGACGAGACCATGGCACCTGGTCTCATGTGCGCCAGGAATCAATGTCACCCAATGCAACCGCTCTAGCACTTTCCCGACCCTGGGGACCGGGTTACGTTCATGCTGTGTGACCTGTAGTTCCGGCGCGATCGGCGAGGTGCGGCGTCGTCTGACCTGACTTTTTGCTTGTCCTGAAATCGGGTGACCTTGCCATCCTGCGACACGTTGAGGCGATACGACGGAACTGTCGGTGCCGGGTGCTTGGCTGGAGGCATGCGTTACGGCATCGACGTTGCGATCCTCGGTGAGCTGGCGGAGCCGGCGCATCTGGTCGCGCTGGCGCAGGAGGCGGAGGCGGCCGGGTGGGACGCCGTGCTGGTATGGGATCACCTGGCCTTCGCGTGGGGCACGCGGTCGGCCGATCCGTGGGTTGCGCTGGCCGCAGCCGCTCAGGTGACCTCACGCATCAGGCTGGGGACAGCGGTGACCCCCGTGACCCGGCATCGGCCCGAGACGCTGGCTCAGACCGTGGCGACCTTCGACCGGCTGAGCGGGGGACGCACGATCCTGGGTGCCGGGCTGGGTGGCGTGATGCGGGAGTTCACCGCTTTCGGGTCGGCTCGTCCCGGCGGGCCGGTGCTGGATGAGGCCCTGGGCGTGATGGCCTCGTTGTGGTCGGGCGATGAGGTGCATCACCACGGCGTTCACTACACCGTCGACGGGGTGCGTCTCGCGCCTCTGCCCCTTCAGCGGCCCCGGGTTCCGGTGTGGGTCGGCGGCACGGCTCCGGGCGCGCTTCGGCGTGCTGCCCGCTGGGACGGCTGGATCGTCGCCGGTGACGGCCAGGAGGGGCGCATGACGCTCTCGCCCGACGCGTTGGCCGCTCAGGTCAGCGAGTTGCGCCGGCACAGGTCAGGCGCCGATGACTTCGACGTGGCCGTCATCGGAGTGAGTGAGCCGGGCTCGCCGATGACGGCTTATGCGGAGGCGGGGGCCACGTGGTGGCTGGAGCACCTGCACGGCTACCGGGGGTCGGTGGAGCACCTGATGGAACGGGTCAAGGCGGGCCCGATCACGTGACGGCCGTGTGAAGTGCAGGCGGGCCGATGATTTCCGGGGCGTGCGGAGGTCATAGTTCGCAGACTGGCTCGCTCGTACCCGGAGGAGACACATGGCCAAGCTCATCTACTCGATGATCACCTCGCTCGACGGCTACGCGGAGGCTGCGGAGGGGGACCTCGGCGTCGGGGCGGAGGATCAGGAGGTGCACACCTTCGTCGGCGACCTCTTCCGTCCTGTGCGCACGTATCTCTACGGCCGGCGGATGTACGAGACGATGGTCTTCTGGGAGACCGCGCACACCCGGCCCGATCTGCCGCCGCACATCCTGCAGTACGCCCGCGACTGGCAGGCCGCGGAGAAGGTCGTCTACTCCACGACGCTGGAGTCGGTGTCCAGCGCGAAGACCCGGATCGAGCGGACCTTCGACCCGGACGCGGTGCGCAAGCTCAAGGCCGAGTCCGACCACGACCTCACCGTCGACGGCCCGAACCTCGCGGCCCAGGCGATCGCGGCCGGGCTGGTGGACGAGTACCACCTGTTCATCACCACGAGCGTGGTCGGCGGCGGCAAGCGGTTCTTCCCCGACGGCGTGCGCCTCGATCTCGAACTGGTCGATCAGCGTACTTTCGACACTGGACTCATCTACGCGCGCTACCGGACCCGCTGAGGAGGCCTGCTCATGAGGAACCTTCGCGATACTTTCGCAGGGCGTGAATCCTCTTGATCGCCTGCACGTTGATGCGCGATCCACTGTCGTGTACTTCCAGGTCGCGTCACCCGATGTCGTTCCAGCTCGGGTGAAGGCCCTGAAATGATCATGGTGGACTCGCGCGCTGTCCTTCCTCCTTGTTATCGAACCGCTGCTCGATGGTGCCGCCGTCTGGCAGTTCCTTGTTGCTTCAGGCGGTGGTCCATGTCTCGATCTGAACGAGCACCGGATCTTGGGGATGGCCGCGTGTGGTCTGCCGGTCGGGACCTGGGCGAACAATGAGGCCCGTAGGGGCATAGCTGCACGCGGTGAGCCGAGCCCCGCACCTGCAGAGGAAAGCCCGCTCAAGTTGTTCAATCTCGTGTCGCGTCTCATCCGAACGGGAGTAGCCTGCGGACCTAGTTAAGGCTAGCCTTGAATCGGGGAGGGTCTCTTGGCTTGGACGGTGAAGGTCACAGACGAGTACGCCACCTGGTTCAGGGTGCTCCTCAAGGAGGATCTCGACTCAGCGGTTCAGGTCGCTCAGGCCGTAGCAGCTCTTCGGGAGGAGGGGCCGACGCTGGGAAGGCCGCTCGTCGACCGGCTCAAGGAAAGCTTCCTGCACCATCTCAAGGAACTACGCCCGGGATCGCGTGGACGATCGGAGATCAGAATCATCTTCGCCTTCGACCCGACTCGGTCGGCGCTGCTGTTGCTGGGCGGCGACAAAGCGGGCAACTGGGAACGGTGGTACAAGGAGAACATCCCCCTGGCCGAACAGCTCTACATCGACTACACCTGTGACGACGAGGAGTGAACATGCCGAAGAAGACGCCGGGGGACTGGGCCGACCTGGAGCGGGAACTGCACGAGGCCGGTGTCTCCCCTTCCGTCATCGAGGAGGGTGCCAGAAAGCTCCTCGCGGAGGCGCGCGGCCATCAGCTCGCCGAGGCCCGCAAGCAGCTCGGGCTCGGCCAGAAGGATGTCGCAAGCGCCATGGGTGTGAGCGTTGCCCGTGTCTCGCAAATCGAGCATGGCGACGTCACTTCCCTTGAGGTCATCGCCCGCTACGTGGAGGCGCTCGGGGCCCGTTTGGATCTGGTCGTCGATTTTGGTGATCGGACGATGCGCTTGCCTGTCAGCGAGAAATCGCTGGATGCCGCTTGAGACGCCTTGGTTCTGCCTCTGTATCGAGGTCCGTGATGGTGTCACCCTCGGTCCGCTGGCACAGTGGTTCGGCTCCGGTCCTATCCCGAGCGGATGTCCGTCACTGATGGCCAAGACTCCGCGCTGCTCGCCACTACCAGCGTAGGAAGCACACGTGACTACTCGATCGTTCCTGTTCGCCCTGTGGGCCGGCGGCGGCGCCGTGCCCCCGGCCCTCTCGGTCATCCGCGCCCTGCGCGAACGCGGGCACCACGTCCGGGCCCTGGCCGACAAGTCGCTGCACGACGAGGTGGCCGCGGCCGGAGGGGTGCCGATCGGGTGGACGACCGCGCCGCAGGGCGACCCGTCCGACCCGCAAGCGGACCTCATCCGGGACTTCGAGGCCCGCACGCCCCTCGGCGAGTTCGCCCGGCTGCGCGACCGCATCGCCTGCGGCCCCGCGGCCGACTACGCCCGCGACACCCTGGCCGAGCTCCGCGCCAACCCCGCCGATGTGCTGGTCGCCGAACACATCCTGCTCGGCGTGCTCACCGCCGGCGAGGCCGCGGGCGTCCCCGTGGCTTCCCTCGTCACCACCCTCTACCCGCTGCCCGCAGCGGGAGCGCCGCCGTTCGGCCCGGCGTTCACCCCGGCCACCGGCCCGATCGGCCGCCTCCGCGACCACCTCGTCGGCAAGCTGGTCACCAAACCGTGGGCGAAGGGCCTGCCCGCGCTCAACCGCGCCCGCACCGACAACGGCCTGCCTCCGGTGAAGTCGGTCCTCGACGCCTTCGACCGCGTCGACCGCTGCCTCGTACTCTCCCCTCGTACGCTCGACTACCCGGGACGCCGCTTCCCCGCGCACGTCCGCCACGTCGGCCCCCGCCTCGACGACCCCGCCTGGGCCGGGCAGCAGCCGCTGGAACTGCCGCCGGGCGACGCGCCGCTCGCCCTGGTCGGCCTCAGCTCCTCCTACATGAAGCAGCGCGAGCTGCTGAACAAGATCGCCGAAGCCCTCGGCGGGCTTCCGGTACGCGCGCTCCTGACGACCGGCCCGGCCATCGACCCGGCCACCATCCGCGCCCCGCGCAACGTCCTGGTCACCGCGGCGGCCCCGCACACCGCCGCGCTACGCAACGCCGCGGTGACGATCACCCACGCCGGTCACGGGACGGCCGTGAAATCCCTGGCCGCCGGTGTGCCCCTGGTGTGCATCCCGCAGGGGCGGGACCAGTTCGAGGTGGCGCGGCACCTCGAGTTCGCCGGGGCGGGGATCACCGTGAGCAAGCGCGCCGCACCCCGCACCATCGCCCGCGCGATCGGCCGCGTCCTGCACGATCCCTCGTACGGACGAGCAGCCCGCCGCCTGGCCGACGAGATCGCCGCCGAGACGGCCGACGACCGCGCGGTCTCCGAGCTGGAGAGCCTCGCCGGACGTCCGTAGGGCTTTCCGTACGGTTTCCGCGCCCTGTCCTGGTTGCCGATTGCGTCGATCGTCCGGTCGACGGACGCTTAAGGCACGCCCGTCGTGTCGCGGAGGCTCGTCCAAACATGCCAAGATGCCTTGCCATCGCCAGATGCGCGCGCTCCGCGGGTCGTACTGCCAGGGGGGACCGCGGGCGCCTCACTCCATGAACGCATCGGGAACGGAGGTCCCCTAGAAAGCAAGGCAGGCGGGTGGCTGGGTTCGGCTCCCTCTGAGCGCTATGCAATGTTCAGGGAAGCCACATACAAGCACTTTCCGTCGCCGATAGAGCAAGGAACGCACACAGGCTGCGACCCCTGGCCTCCACGTCTATGCATCCATGAGCTGCACCGACACCCACGTCTACTCCTTGACGCGGAATACCGACAAGGGAGAAGCGTTCCTGCTGTGGCGCCGTATCGGCGACCCCTCCAAATACGACCGCCCCTGATTGATCGATGCCTCATCGAGGGCGGCGGCGGGAGGCGCACTTGACGCAGGTCTTGATGGCCGGGAGGAGTTTGAGGCGCTCGAAGGGGATGGGTTGGCCGCAGATCTCGCAGGTCCCGTAGGTGCCGTCGCGTAGCCGTTCGAAGGCGCGGTCGAGTTCGGCGAGGTGGGTGCGGGCCTGGTCGAGGAGGGACTGGACGTGGGCGCGCTCGAACGCCGTGGACGTGCCCTCGGGGTCGTGTTCGTCGTCGGCGGTGGTCTGGGCCGACGCGGTGACGAGTTCTTCCCGGTCGCGGCCCAGCAGGGCGATGCGGTCGGTGGTTCTGCGGCGGTCGGCGTCGAGCAGGTCGCGGATGGTCGCCTGCTCGGAGGGGGAAAGCGCGGCGTCCCGATGGTCTTCGGTCATGACGGCTCCTCACCTTCCCCATCAGGGTATGTCCATCACGGCCAGCGCACTTCGGGGGTGCGCTCCATGAACTGGCCGTACCGCTCGAACGCCTGCTCAACCTCCGCCCGCTGGAGCGGTACGAGGGGCTGAACGGTGATCCGTACCCGAGTCTTCGTGAGGGTGCGTTTCCAGGTGGCCACGACCTGCCCGGCGCGGACCACGGTGGACTGGAAGACCCCGTTGCTGCCGGGGATGATGGCTGCCTTGTGCTCGTCGGGGACCATGAGCGAGCGGTCCTTGTAGCCCAGCAGGTATTCGTCGAACCCCGGCAGCACCAGCATCTCGTCGTCGGCCGGGGGAGGGGCGGTGTCGAGAAGCGCTGCGTCGAGGTACGACTCCACCCCGTCGACGGTCACCCGGGCCAGCGCGTCACCGGCCACGGCGATGCCGCGTTTCGCGTCGGCGGCGGTCAGCCCGGTCCAGCCCGCGAAGTCCTGCCGGGTGGTGGGCCCGCGACCGCGGAAGTAGCGCAGCGCGATGGTGCCCAGCGCCTCGTCGCGCTCCGGCCGGTGCGGGTCGGGAACCCACTCGTCGAGCAGTACGAAGCTCTGCTCGTTGCCGATGTTGGGCGCGATGCACAGCAGGCCCCGCTGGCTGGCGTACCACAGCAGGTGGTAGCCGCGCTGGCCACTGGTGTCGATGCCCTTCTCGGCCAGCACGGCCAGGCACTCCGACCGGCTCAGCCGCCCGCCGCCGGTCAGGGCCGCGCCCAGCACCTCCATGGCCTGGACGGCGGTCTCCTCTGACAGGCCGAGTTGTTCGCGTCGCCTGGCCGCGCCGGCCAGCACCCGGACACCCATCAGTTCGACCATCCAGCGGGCGTCGCGGGGCGGCACGAAGTGGATGGTGCCGCGCATCGGCCACGTGCGCAGCGCCTCCCGCCGTTCCAGCGCGGCGGTGACGTCGGCGGCGGTCCATCCGGGCAGCCTCACCCCGAACGACCACAGACCACTGGCCAGGTCCTGCGCCTGCATCGCCCCAAGCCAGCACACCACCTCGGCCATGCCCGTCGCTCGCCCGGCACCGGACGAGGCTCGCAGCAGCAGACTGGACATCCGCAGGCCGAGCGCCTGCTGAGAAGTGAGTTCCACCGGTCGACCGTATCCTCGGCCACCGACAATTCCACGATGTGATCGCTTGCCAAGGGCGCGGCCTATCGGGCCTGGCTGAGGAGCCGGGCGGTGCCACCACTCGCTCACGAACATCGGACGAGTGGCTTGGGCCTTGTCCCCGCCGATGACCACATATCGGCGAAATGTCCGGTCTGCAAGTCCGTCAACTGCTACGCCGGTGGGGGAGTGAGGTCGCCTCTGCCGAGCGCCTTCAGGAGTGAGGCGGCAGCTGCCTGGCCGGCGTTGCTGACGTTGCGGAGCTCGTCCTCGAAGTCGAAGATCTTCCTGAAGGACTCGCCGTACCGCCGCTGCTCCTCGACGGGCATGCGCGGCACGACGGCGCGGCGAGGATCGAATCTGCTCGCCCCCGAGTGGGTGCCGGTGCCCGTGGGTGTGGACAGGGCTCTGAGGAAGCCCGCGAGGAAGTACGCGTCGATCCGCTGGGCGTCGGGTCGCAGCAGGGTGAGCCGGGAGCCCAGCAGCACCCCTTGCTCCGTGACCACTCTTACGGCGAGCTCTCCTGATCGGGCCGCGACGACGACGTCACCCGGCTCGATGGGGACGCGGTCTTCCGGGTGGGTGCGGTGCCGGGGCGGGGTCCCGGAGAAGAGGTCTTGGTCGGTCAGGACGAGGTCGCCGGAGCCTGAGATCTCGAAGCGGCCGGCGTTGAGCACCCGGATCGCGCCGACCCGCTCCATCTCGGCGAGGTCGACCATGGGCATCGCTCCGGCCGTGGCGGGAACTGCCTGAGGGATCAGCGTCGACAACCGTTCGACTCGCTGGAGCAGGTGCTCCCGCACGGTGGGGAAGTCGTGCGCCGACGGCTGGTCGGCAGGGCTGACATGCGCGGCGGGGGTGACGTCGACGTTCTCGTCCACCAGCTCGATGATGGGCACCGGCCGCACCGCGCCCGAACCGTCGGCGGCCCGTTCGGGATCCACCTGGAACTCACGCCAGCGATCGACGATCTCGCCGAAGTTCTCCGGCTCGGCTTCGGCCATCAGGACGTGTGAGGGGATCGGGCCGCCCTCGGCCGGCTTCCGCAGAATCCAGAGGTGCAGGGGGAGGCCCGTGCCCGCGCCCATCCTGGGCGGCAGCCCGATGACCGCCTGCAGCGCCCCCTGCCGGAGCAGGTTGCTCCGGATGCGGCGGCCCGAGCGGCGGCTGGCGGCGATGGCGGGCATCAGCATGACGGCGATGCCGCCGGGTTTCAGATGCGACAGGGCGTGCTGGACCCAGGCGAGCTCGGATTCCGCCTTCGGCGGCATGCCGTACTCCCAGCGTGGGTCGCTGACCAG
Source organism: Nonomuraea sp. NPDC049649 (assembly GCF_040675175.1). NCBI lineage: Bacteria > Bacillati > Actinomycetota > Actinomycetes > Streptosporangiales > Streptosporangiaceae > Nonomuraea > Nonomuraea sp. NPDC049649. The sequence continues at coordinate 23,381 of NZ_JBFAOH010000006.1, read as the reverse complement.
GTCGTCGTATCCCCAGTTACGGTCGTTGAACGGTGGGTGGCAGAGGACGGCGTCGACGGCGACTCCCGGCCAGGCGTCGTGACGGAGAGAGTCGCCGATCTGGACGGATCCCTCGATCCCCGCCAGTGCCAGGCGGGTCCGGGCGAGCCGGGCCACCGAGTCGTCGGCTTCCTGGCCGTACACCTGCTCCGCCTCGCGGATCGTGGTGAGGAGCACCCCGAGGCCGCACGCGGGGTCGAGGACAGATTGGACGCCGGGCCCGGCCAGCCTCGCCATGAAGTCCGCGATCTCGGCCGGCGTCTCGAAGAGGCGGCGAGAGTGGACCTCGGCGTAGCGGTCGAGGAGGAAGGCGCCGGCCTCGACGCTTCCCAGCTCTTCCGCGAGTTGCTGGAGGAGCTGCCAGGCCGGGGAGGGCACGAGCCGGCGCTCTCCTTGGCCTCTCAGCAGCTCGGTCGCCTCGGCGACGACCTCGCCGAGGCGCAGGTCGTCGGCGGCGTTCCTGATCTGCTGCCAGGCGCGTTCCCGGAGCGGTACTTCCTCGACCTTGCCCTGCTGGAGGAGCCACTCCTCCACCGCCTTGAGGGAGAACGCGGGGCTGGTCGCGGTGCCTCCGACAGGCGGGGGGAAGTCCTCGTACCGTCGTCGCCAGTTGCTCACGGCCGCACGGCCGACTCCGACCATCCGGGCGATGTCGGCCGCTGTGACGGTCGCCTCGTCTCCCGCCAACGTCGGCCTCCTCGTGTTCCAGTCTGGAAGGTAACCCTCGGAAAGGGTGCGTGTAAGTCATTCACAGCTTAGCCGCTCGCTTGTAGCCCCTGAGGTCCATCGAGGCGATGACCCGGTCGTAGCCCGGGGCATCCTGAGAGTGGACGCTGAGCACGTAGAAGGCCACCTGCGACGTCGGCAGGTACCAGACCTTCATCGTGTAGTCGAAGTTGACCTCACAGGCGATCCGCCACTCGCGGTAGTACGCCTTCCGGCCGTCACCCATCCTGGCCAGCCCGGAGTCGACGAGCCAGGAGGTGTACGGATCGATGCCGTAATAGAGCCCGGCCTCTCCTCCGGGGTCCGCGTACTCGCCGTAGGGGTTCCGGGTCACGCCTCCACCGGCCAGGCAGGGCACGTGCTGACCCCACATGAAGCCGTACTCGTCGTCCTCGATGCCGAAGCCCGGCCAGGCGTCCTGCGACGACTTCAGCCGGATCGCCATGGAATCGGGTCTGCAGATGAAATCCCATGGACCGTCGGCTCCCCCGGAACGAGGCGACTCCACGCAGGCGGTGTTCGCGTCCGCGGTCGTCATCCGCCAGCCCTTGGGCAGAGTCAGCTTGATGCCCTTGAACGACACCCTCTGGCCGGTGGGCTTCGGCTTCTTCCGGGTGGGCGCCGGAGTGACGCTCACCGTCGTCGCGGGAACCGGGGAGACAGGGGCAGGCGGCCGAGAGGTGGGCGTCGCCGTCGCCGCGGCAGGCATGGAACGTTCCGATCCTGACGCGGCGATGATGGCGGTCATGGCGATCAAGGTGACCGCGGCCGCGGTGGCCACGTACGCGTGGATCCAGGACGGCCGCGACCCTCGGGCCGGCCCTCCGGGGGCGGCGCCGGGTTCCGGCCAGTCCGGAGCCTCATGCCGGGGCAGCACCCAGGTGCGCTGGATGAGCGAGGTGACGTCGTCCTGGCGCTGCTCGGAGTCCTCGCCGCGCCAGGTCTCCGTCACCGCGGCGAGCACCTCGTCGGCGGTGGGGCGTTCGGCCGGGTCCTTGGACAGCGCGCGTCGTACGAGGTCGCGCAGGCCTTCGGGCACGGCCTGGACGTCGGGGGTCTCCTCGCGCACCCGGTAGGCCATGACTTCGGGACGGCCGGTGCCGTACGGCGGCTCACCCGTGGCCGCGTACAGCACGAGCAGGGCCCAGCCGTAGATGTCGGCGGGCGCGCCGGACGGGCCGTCGCCGTACTCTTCCGGGCTGATCCAGCCGGGCGAGCCGACCAGCGTGCCTGTACGGGTCATCGAGGTGGAGTCGAGAACCTTGGCGATGCCGAAGTCGATGAGCCGCGGCCCTTCCGGTGAAAGGATCACGTTCGACGGCTTGAGGTCGCGGTGCACGACCCCGGCGGCGTGCATGCTCACGAGTGCCTCGGCCACGCCCAAGGCCAGGCCGTAGACGACGCTCTCCGCCGGCGGCCCCTCTGCCTGCACCTGCTGCTCCAGCGTGGGGCCGGGGATGAACTCCGTGGCGAGCCAGGGGCGTTCGGTGCCGGGATCGCTGTCGAGCATCCGGGCGAGGCAGGCGCCGTCGACCCGGCTCAGGACGGAGGTCTCGCGGCTGAAGCGGCGCCGGAACTCGATGTCGACCGACAGAGCCTCGTGGACGAGCTTGACGGCGACACGCCGCCCGGACGCGTCGACGGCCGCATAGACCACCCCCATGCCTCCCGCGCCGAGGCGGCCGACGACGCGGTAGGGGCCGATCCGCTGTGGATCGCCCGTCAACAGCGGCTGCAACGCGCCCTCCGTGGGTGATCTCGCATACGCGCCGCCTGGCATGGTCGCTGCCAGCGGCGCCGACAGAAACATGACACAAGGAAGCATTGCTTGCAACCCACATTTAAGTTGTGTGCGCGGTTCACAGTGTGCTCTACTGGTCTCGTTGTAGTTCACGTCGGCCACGGGTGCCGACCGCGACGAAGTGAGTCGTCCATGCACACCAACCCCCAGCAGCCGCCGCACGGCTATCCGCCGCCCTATCCACAGCCCGTGATCGTCCAGAAGCGAGGCGGCGGCTGCCTGAAAGCTCTGCTGATCGGCGTCGTCGTCCTCGTGGGCTTGGCCGCCCTCGGCGCGCTCCTCGGCGGCGGCCCCGACGAGAGCGGCGTGACCACCGTCGCCTCCGCCCCGGACGAGCCGGATGAGCCGGATGAGAAGAAGAAGCCGAAGCAGGCGGGCATCGGCGATGTCGTGAAGGACGGGAAGTTCTCCTTCAAGGTCACCAAGGTCGAGAAGGGGCTGTCCCAGGTCGGCGAAGGATTCACGGTCTCCAAGGCCCAGGGGCAGTACGTCCTGATCCACCTGACCGTGAAGAACATCGGCGACGAGGCCCAGATGTTCCACGACTCGTCGCAGAAGCTCATCGATGCCAAGGGGCGCCAGTTCGACGCCGACTCCGGTGCCGCCGTACTCGGATTGAGGGACTCCAACGCCTTCCTCAACAACATCAATCCCGGCAACGCCGTCAAGGGAATCCTGCTTTTCGATGTTCCTAAGAACGTCAAATTGCGGGCCGTCGAACTGCACGATTCGGTCTTTTCGGACGGTGTCACCGTCGCCCTCACTCGATAACGGTTCAGCACATCCGTTGACACCAGTATCAGAAGCCGCAAAAATCACGCAGATTTCCAGCTATGGACCGGTCCATCCGGAACAGCCTTTTATGCCACCCCAAACATGACCGAAAGGACATGGGTCTTCCGTGACGGACCAGGAACTCGCCTCCGAATTACGGGAGCTCGCCCAGTGCCCCGAACTGCGACCACGCGCAGGGCAGCTTCGTGAACTGGCCGAAGCCATCGTGACTCCCGACGAGTCCGAGCGATGGTGCGAGGTGGATCTGTTCGCCGCCTTCCCACCCCGAGAATCGGTCAGCGCGGCCGTGTCCGAGGCACGCCGGCCCGGACACGGAATGCTCAAGTTTCTTGAGCTCGTTCAGCCCGTTCTGGTCTTCATCCCCATCTGCGTCACCTGGTTCGGGCTGAAGAACGCCACCACGGCATACGGCGAGACCCTCGCGGCGGGCGGGGCCGAGGCGGCGCGCCGGCCGTTCCTGGAGATGTGGCAGCAGGGCTTCGACGGAAGGCTCCCGACCTGGTTCCAGTTCGACGGTGTCGCCGCGGCGACGCTGCTGGCCATCGGCGCGCTCATAGCCGTCACCCTCGGCGAGCGGATGCTGCGGCGCAGGATCGAGCAGCAGGCCGAGGAGCAGGTGGATGTCCTCCGCTCCCGGCTGCTGGCCGCGCTGACCCGGGCGAGTTTGGTGCTCGCCCAGGTCCGGCTGTCCTCTCCGGCCAGGTTCCAGGCCGAGCTGACCAAGAGCGCGGCCGACATGCACAAGCTGGGCGAGACGACCAGTGCGGTCTACACGAAGGTCGTGGAGGCGCTCGACCTGTCGCTCGAAGCCGCTGGAGAGGCCTCGGACACGCTGGCGGCGGGCGTCGCCGACATGAGGGACTCGATCACGACCCTCGACAAGCAGGTGGCCACGATCACTTCCGCTGCCGAGACCCTGCTCCGGGCGGTCGAGCGGACCGCGTACGCCATCGACTCGGTCGGTGAGAAGACCGACGAGGCGGTCGACCGGGTGGGTGACCGGCTCGGCACCGTGATCCTCGACTCCACCGCCGCCGTACGCAAGTCGGTCGACGAGCTGGCGACGCTGACCGCGCGGACCGTGAGCGACATGACGGCCTCCGCCGGCAAGGTCGCCGACGACCTGGCGTCCTCGGCGGGGCAGGCGGTGCGGGAGCTGGCTGAGTCGACCGAGCAGGCGGTACGCGACACGGCGGCGAGCCTGAACGTGCGGGTCGGTGAGCTCGTGAGCGTCACCGCGGATCTCGGTTCCGCCGTGGGCCGGGTGGAGACCGCCACCGGCGAGAGCGGCGACCGGATCAGCCGGGCCCTGACCGACGCGAACGGCACCATCGCCGCCAGTCTCGGCAGCGCGGGCACCGAGGTCAGGGAAGCCCTCGACGACTGGGCCGGGACCGCGAGCGCGCACGCCGCCCGCATCGAGATGGTCTCGGACACCGCCGGACGCACCGTACGGCTGCTGGAAGAGACGCGGGACGCGCTGGACAGGCTTCCCGCCGACCTCGCGCGGGCACTCCAGGAGGTCCCGGCAGCCGTCCGCGAGGTCACCGCTCCCGAGATCGCCGGCCTCCAGGCCGCGATCGCCCGGCTCGACGACGCGGTGAGGCAGGTCGCCGCCGCGGTGACCGCCGCCGGCGCCACGACCTCCCCGCCCTCGGACACCGGGGCGACGCCGGGAGTCAGGCCGTGAGCGCCCGTCGGGGTTCGGTCGCACCGCTGCTCCTCGCGGGATGGCTGTTCGCCGACCTTCTGCTGGCGCTCACGATCATCATGCTGGGAGCGCAGGCGCCGCCGCCCGTCCCGGCCAGACCCCTCGCGGGCAAGGGGACCGCGTCGCCGTCGCCGAGCCCGTCCCCGTCGGCCTGCGTGACGCGGGCCGCCGGGGTCGCAGCCAAGCCCACCAAGATCTCCTTCCGGGTGCGCCCCGCCGCCTCCGACCGGGAACTGCTCGGCCAGGTGAGGCGGGAACTGCGCAAGCACAGGAAGCGGCTGGCCGGACGGCACGCCGGCATGGTGCTGACCTTCGGCGCCGCAGGCGGCGCGGGGGACGGCGTGCACCTGGCGACGCGGGTCAACACGGCCGCGGTCAAGGCGTTTCCGCGCATCTTCCGTACCGCCGCGACCCGGAACTTCCATGACCTGGCAGCCCCGAGCGGGTCGATCTCCATGGAGATCTACTTCGTCTCCGACGGCTGCTCCTCCACCCCCCGAGAACTGAGGACCACCCGATGAGCGAACAGGTACTCCCCTTCTATCTGGTCTGCGACGAGTCGTACTCCATGCAGGGCCCGCCGCTCGACGCCATCAACCAGGAGCTCCCTCTGATCTACCAGGAGATCGCCAGCAACCCGGTCGTCGCGGACCGGGCCAGGCTCGGCATCATCGGCTTCAGCAGCACCGCCGAGGTGCTGCTCCCGCTGGCCGACCTCAACGACGTGCACTCCATCCCGCAGCTCGCCCCGCGCGGCGCGACCAGCTACGGAGCCGCGTTCTCCCTGCTCAAGCAGACCATCGAGCAGGACATCACGGCATTGAAGCAGTCCGGGCACACGCCCTACCGGCCCACGGTGTTCTTCCTCACCGACGGGCTCCCCACCGACCAGTGGCAGGCCGAGTACAAGAGCCTGGTGAGCAGCGACTTCAAGGCCCACCCGACCATCCTGGCGTTCGGTTTCGGCGAGGCGGACGCGACGACGCTGCAGCAGGTCGCCACGTTCCGGGCGTTCATCGCCGACGGCGACATGGCGCCCACGCAGGCGCTCCGGGAGTTCGCGCGGCAGCTGCTCAACTCCGTGGTCCAGTCGGCCGTGGCTTCGTCCGCCAATCCGTCGGGCGCAGCCCAGCTCGTCGTCCCCGACCAGGTGCCGGGGTACACGGTCCTCGCTCCCGACCCCATCTGACAGAAGGAACCGCACGTGACTCCTCCGCTCCCTGAAGGAAGCGGCTTCTCGCTAAGCCGCTTCCGCGGCCTGGCGAAGGGCAAGCCCTGCCCTCATGATGTTGATCGCCGCGTTCACGTCGGCGTGCGCGGCATGCCCGCACCCCGTACATCGGAATTCGGCCTGGGTGACGCGGTTCTCCGCAGCGCAGTGCCCGCATCGAGCGCAGGTGCGAGAGGTTTCGGCGGGGTTCACCGCGATCAGCTCTCGACCGGCGCTTTCAGCCTTGTACGACAGGATCGTCAGAAACACCCCCCAACCCGCATCCATAATCGAACGGTTCAGACCGGCTTTCGCCGCGACGTTGCGCGCGGGGGCGTCCAGCGTGCCGGACGCCGAGCGGGTCATGTTCGTAATGCGCAGGTCTTCGTGAGCCATCACGTCGTAGGCGCGGATCAGCGCGTTCGCGGCCTTATGCGCGTGATCGAGCCGCTGGCGGCGGACTTTGCCGTGCAGCGCGGCGACCCGCGCCACCTGCTTGCGGCGGCGCTTGGACCCGCGTTTCTTGCGGGAGAGGTCCCGCTGCGCGTCCGCCAGGCGGCCCGCGGTGGCGGCCAGATAGCGCGGGTTCGCCACGTGCACACCGTCGCTGGTGGTGACCAGCGAGGCGACACCCAGGTCGATCCCGGCCACCGCGCCGGCGGCGGGCAGAGGTGTGGCGGGCACCTCGTCGCACGACAGCACCAGGAACCAGCGGGAGCCCTCCCGCTTCACGGCGATCGTCTTCACCCGGCCGCGCACGGCCCGGTGCCGGTGGACGCGGACGTGCCCGACGCCCTGAAGCCGGACGTAGGTGGCCGAGGGATGGGCGGGCTGGGAGTCCCACCGGCAGCCGTCGCCGTCCTTGGGCCACTCCACCGTGTCGAACCGGCCCCGGCCCTTGAATCGCGGGAACCCCGGCGCGCGCCCGGCCTTGACGCGGTCGAAGAACGCGTCGAAGGCCTTGTCGAGCCGCCGCAGGGTGGCCTGTTGGGAGGAGAACGACCAGCGGCCCTGCCCGTCCGGGTCATCTCTGCGGATGTGTTTCAGCTCGGCCGACTGGTCGCCGTAGCGGACGCTCACGCCCGCGCGGGCGTAGGCGGTACGGCGATGTTCCAGGGCGGCGTTGTAGAGCTGCCGGTGCCTGACAGGTCAGGGCACGCTCGGGCCTTGGCGGCCCTGCTGCTCCCGATTCCTTCGTCGCCTCAAGGCAACGGTCCCCTCAGGAGAATCTGATGGAACAGGTTCAGGAGGTGTCGGCGGCCGAAACAGCGGAGGCCGTGCCCGGGATACCCGAACCACTCGTCATCGGCCGCACGCCCAGGCTGCTCTCCCGGCCGGGGCCGCTGCCGTCGGTGCGGAGGCCGGACACGGAGATCGACGGCTGCGCCCTGCCCGGCCTGGAGGTACGCGCCGCGTCCGTAAGAGGAGACGCGCATCGCTACTACGGCACGCCGCGGCAGGACGCGATGGGGCTCTGGCACGACGGCGACCGGAGGCTGGTCGCCTGCGTGGCCGATGGCCTGGGGAGCAAGGAATTCTCACACGTCGGAGCGTCCGCGGCCTGCGAGGTCGCGCACACCAGCCTTCCCGACTTCCTTGTCTGTGACGAGCCGGTGACGGGTGCCCGGCGCCTCATCGAGAACGTCGCCGGCACCATCGGCGGCCGGGCGGACAGCCTCAGGGTCGCGCCGGGCGAGCTGTCGACGACGTTCCTCGCCGCCGTCGTCGAGGAAGTGCCTGAGAGGTCCGTGCACCGCGCCGTCATCATGCGGGTCGGCGACTGCACCGCCTGGCGGCTGCACGGGGGCGTGTGGGTGTCCTGCTTCCAAGACGACGAACCGGAGGCCGCGGTCGCGTCCTCGGCGACCGCTGCCCTGCCGCGGGACGTGGCGGAGGTCGAGGTCGCCCACGCCGACCTGTACCCGGGCGACATGCTGCTGCTGTGCACGGACGGTGTTGCGAGGCCGATGAGCGCGCCGCAGGTGAGCACGCAGTTGTCGGACTGGTGGCGTGCGGGTCCGCCGTCGCTGCCCGAGTTCTTCTGGCAGATGAGTTTCCGGGCCAGGACGCACGACGACGATCGGACCGCCGTCTGCATCTGGAGGGTCTGAGTGGCCTTCACCCCCCATCCGCTCGACCGGCAGCGCGGGTCATTGCCCCTTGAGCCCGAGCCCTTGGACAAAGGCGGCCAGGGCGTGGTCATCCGTGTCCTCGGGCCGGAGAACCTCGTCTACAAGGAGTACATGCCGCAGGCCGGTCACGTGAACGCCAAGGCATTGGCGGCACTCGTCGACTTCGGCCATCAGCGGACGGGAGAGGTGGGCTCCCTGCTGGCCCAGTGCGCCTGGCCCGTCGCGAGGGTGGTGCACGAAGGCCGGGTGACCGGCTTCCTCATGCCGCACGTACCCCAGGAGTTCTACGGCCCGATCGGTGGCAAGAGCAAGCTGGTCGAGCTGCAGTATCTGCTGTACGAGCCGAACTGGGCGTGGCTTGACCTGCACCAGCCGGACATCAGGGGCCGTCTCGAGGTCGCGACTCAGTCGGCCAAGCTGATCGACCTGCTGCACGTGCACGGCTGGGTGGTCGGGGACATGTCCTTCCGGAACCTGCTGTGGCGGCCGGGCGCTCCGTACAAGGTGTTCCTGCTCGACTGCGACGGGCTGCGCAGGCACGGGGAGGAGCCGGTGCTCCGCCAGGCGCACACCCCCGACTGGGACGACCCGCACCAGCCGTCCAGCGGCCCGGAGCTGGACACGGACCGCTACAAGCTCGCGCTGCTGGTCGGCCGGGTGCTGTCGCGGACCGCGTCGGTACGGCCGGGTCAGGAGCCGGCGTTGCTTCCCGGCCTGCCGGATCAGGTGGTCACGGCGGTCCGGGAGCTCTTCGCCCGTGCGCACGGTCCCCGAGGCAGTCGTCCCAGCGCGGCCGAGTGGGTGCAGGCGCTGGTCGGCCGCAAACGCATCGCGGTGACCCGCCCGTCCCGCCCGGAGCAGTCGGCTCCCGCCGGGCCGCTCGCCCCGATCCATCGGTCCGGTACGGGCCGGCACAGTGTGACCGTCAGCAGACCTGCGCAGGGAAGCCGCCCCGTCCTCGCGCAGCCGTCGTCGCAGCCGTCTTCGGAGCGGAGATGGACCCCCGTCCGCCCTGCCGGCGGGCGGATGGCTCCCGTGACGAAACCGCCCCAGGGCACACCGCCCGTACCCGCACCGCCGAGACCGCAGTCTGTCCCGCCCATGCCCCCACCTCTGTCCGCAGGGGCATCCCCGTCGCCGGCGACGACGCTGGGACGGCGAGTGATCGCGTCGGATGCGTATGCCGAGCAACGCCGGCTGGCCCCGCGAGGCGGCGCCGTCGACGACGACGCGGTCGCCCGCCTCATCGACCACCTGGAGGCGCGCAACGGGCGGGACTCGGTGGCGAATGTGGCGGCGCTGCTCGGCGACCCCGCCGACCGGGCGGTCCTGCTCATGCGGGCTGTGAAGAACCTGCTCAACGTGGAGCAGACCGAAGTGATCACGCTGAAGGACGGCGACCGTACGGTCGAGCTGAACGAGGTGCTGCTGCGAGAGCAGTTCCTCGAGGAGGGTGAGCCGTGAGACCGAAGGTGAGCCGGGCGAGGCGCCGGCAGATCATCGAGGCCCTGGGCCGTGGGACGGTGCCGCGCAGCGGGCTGGACCTGTTCGCGGTCGGCATGGAGAGGTTCGAGCAGGCGCTCGACGAGGAGCTGGCCGCGGTCACGGCGGGCAGCGCGGGGTTCAAGGCGGTCCGCGGCGAGTACGGCTCCGGTAAGACGTTCTTCGCCCGCTGGCTGGCCGAGCGGGCCAAGCGGCGGAGGATGGCCACCAGCGAGATCCAGATCTCCGACCGGGCCACGCCGCTGCATCGGCTGGAGACCGTCTACCGGTCGCTGATCGGCGCGTTGAGCACGGCGACCTCGCCGCCGAGCGCGTTGCGGGACATCGTGGACACCTGGCTTCTCGCCCTCGAGGACGATGCCGGCGTGGCGAAGGACGACCGGAGGGCGATGACGGCGGCGGTCGAGGAGCTGATCGAGAGACGGCTGGCGGAGACCGCCAAGAACGCTCCCGCGTTCGCGACCGCGCTGCGTTTCTACCGCCGGGCCCGGCTGGCGGGCGACCACGCCACCGCCGACGGCCTGCTCGCCTGGGTAGGCGGCGAACCGAACGTCGCGGCGAGCATCCGCCGCTATGCCGGGCTCAAGGGCGACCTGGACTCGACCGCCGCCCTCCACTTCCTGCAAGGCCTGCTCGTGGTGCTGCGCGACTGCGGCTATCCGGGGCTGCTCGTCGTGCTCGACGAGGTCGAGACACTGCAGCGGATGCGGAGCGACAACCGTGAGCGGAGCCTGAACGCCCTCCGGCAGCTCATCGACGAGATCGACAAGGGCCGCTTTCCCGGTCTCTACCTCGTCATCACCGGCACCCCGGCCTTCTACGACGGGCAGCAGGGCGTTCAGCGGCTCACTCCGCTCGCGCAGCGCCTCCACACCGACTTCCAGACCGATCCCCGGTTCGACACCGCACGGGCGGTGCAGATCCGGCTCACCGGCTTCGACCGGGACAAGCTGGTCGAGCTGGGCGGCGCCGTACGCGATCTCTACGCCCAGGGCAACCCTGCCGAGCAGCGGATCAGAGCCCTCGTCGACGACGCCTACATCAAGGATCTGGCCACGTCGGTCGCCGGGCACCTGGGGGTCGGGGTGGCGCCGCGCATCTTCCTCCGCAAGCTCGTCGCCGACGTGCTGCACCGCGTCTCGGACCACGAGGACTTCGACCCGCGCAGGGACTACCGGCAGGTCAGGGTCACGGAAAGTGAACTCAGCGAGGACGAGCTGAACGCGTTCCGCCGGAGCAGGGCCGCGGCCTCCGCCGACGACGTGGAGCTCGATCTGCCGTGACCTCACAACCGGCCGCACCGGCGCTCGCGCTCCATCCGACCATCGCCTACCACCTCACGAACACGATGGGCTGGCCACGGCTGCGACCGTTGCAGGCGGAGGCGCTCGGCCCCGTCGGCGAGGGCCAGGACACACTGCTGATCGCGCCGACCGCGGGCGGCAAGACGGAGGCGGCGGTGTTCCCGCTCCTGTCCGCCATGGAGGAGCGGACCTGGACCGGGCTGTCCGTGCTCTACGTCTGCCCGCTCAAGGCCCTGCTCAACAACCTGCTGCCGCGCCTGCAGACGTACGCGGGCTGGCTCGGCAGACGGGTGGAGCTCTGGCACGGCGACGTGTCAGGGTCGCGCCGCAAGGCGATCCTCCGTGATCCGCCGGACATCCTGCTGACCACCCCGGAAAGCCTGGAGTCCATGCTGATCAGCAACGGGGTGGACCATCGGCGCCTGCTCGCCGACCTGCGTGCGGTGGTGGTGGACGAGGTGCACGCGTTCGCCCGGGACGACCGCGGCTGGCATCTGCTGTTCGTCCTGGAGCGGCTGACCCGGCTGTCGGGCCGCCCGCTGCAGCGGATCGGCCTCTCCGCGACGGTGGGCAATCCCGCCGAGCTTCTCACCTGGCTCCAGGGCTCCAGCGCCGGGCAACGCCCCGCGCAGGTCCTCGCCCCCGAATCGTCCGCCTCGGCCGCCGAACCCGACGTCGAGCTGGACTACGTGGGCTCGATCCAGAACGCGGCCCGGATGATATCCGCCCTGCACGAGGGTGAGAAGCGGCTGGTGTTCTGCGACTCGCGGCGGATGGTCGAGGAGCTCGCACAGGCGTTGCGGGGATACGGCGTCACCACGTTCGTGTCCCACGCCTCACTGTCCCTGGACGAGCGCCGCCGCGCGGAGGAGGCGTTCGCCCAGGCCCGCGACTGCGTCATCGTCTCCACCTCCACGCTGGAACTCGGCATCGACGTGGGCGACCTCGACCGCGTGGTGCAGATCAACGCGCCGTGGTCGGTGGCCTCGTTCCTGCAGCGGCTCGGCCGTACGGGGCGCAGGGCGGGCACCCGCCGCAACTGCCTGCTGCTCACGCTCACCGACGACGACCTGCTCGCGGCTGCCGGCCTCCTGGTGCTGTGGGGCAAGGGGCGGGTCGAACCCGTCGAGCCGCCCCCGGAGCCGCGGCACATCGTCGCCCAGCAACTCCTCGCCCTCGCACTGCAGGAAGGGAGGGTCGGCGACGCGCTCTGGCCGGACTGGTGGAACGGCCTCGGCCCTTTCGGAGACCCGGAGTCCCGGCAGACGCTGGACCATCTGATCGCCGAGGGCTTCCTGGAACGCGACGGCGGCGGGCTGCTCGTCGGGCCCGAAGCGGAACGACGGTTCGGCCGCCGGCACTTCATGGATCTGACCGCGGTCTTCACCGCGCCGCCGGAGTTCACGGTGTTCCACGGCCGTGCGGAGATCGGACGGACCGATCCCGCCGTGCTGACCAGCGCGTCACCCGGGCAGCGGCTGCTGCTGCTCGCCGGCCGCACCTGGCAGGTGGACTGGATCGACTGGAGGCGCCGGCGCTGCTTCGTGCTGCCGGTGGAGGGGACGGGCGGCGAGGCCCGCTGGGCGTCGTCGGCGTCAGGCGGGGTCTCCTACGCACTCGCCCGCGCCATGCGGGAGGTCGTCCTCGGCGACGATCCACCGGTGCGGCTCACGCGCCGGGCCGTCGCGGTGCTGTCCAGGCTGCGCGACGAGCGCGGCGGCACGGTCCACCAGGATGGCACGGTGATCGCCCGGGAGGACGACGACCTCCGCTGGTGGACCTGGGCAGGTCACCGGGCCAACGCGACCTTGAAGAGCAGCCTCGGCCCGATCGCGGACCCTCTCCAGCGCGGCGACGACCTGTTCATCAGGCTGCGCGCCGACATGCAGCCCGGCATGTGGCGGCACGCCATCCAGGGCCTCGACACCCGGCTCCGCCTTCCGGAAGCGGACGACAAGGCGTTGCGCGGTCTCAAGTTCACCGAGGTGCTGCCGCGTGACGCAGCACATCAGACCCTTGCCGCCCGCCTGGCCGACCTCCCCGCCGCCGCCTCCGTACTCCGCGAACCCGTGCGGTTCACGAGCCTGCCATCGCCGGATGGGTAGGGGGCGTACGACGGCACGAGACATCACGGAGAACGCCATGAAAAGCCGACCACCCGTCGTCGATATGGACACCTGGCAGGCCAAGCGCGACGAGTTGCTGGTCCGGGAGAAGGCCCACACCCACGAGGGCGACGCCATCGCCGCCGCCCGCCGCCGTCTGCCGATGGTGGAGGTCGACGGTACGGTCGAGGTCGTCGGGAAAGACGGCCCGGTCCCGTTCCTGGATCTGTTCCAGGGCCGCGACGAGCTCATCGTCTACAAGCACATGTGGTACGACGGCGCGCCGCCTCAGGGGCAGTGCGAGGGCTGCACCACCGTCGCCTGGCATGCGAAGGACGCCGTCTACCTGAACGCCCGCGGCGTCTCGTTCGCGATCGTGACCACGGGCGCGTGGGACGAGGTGGCCGACTTCGTCGCGTTCATGGGCTACACCCAGCCGTGGTATTCGGTGCGTGACGTGCCGGAGCCGGTCGGCGGGGAGATGGGGTACCTGTCCTGCTTCCTGCGCGAGGGCGACCGCGTCTTCCTCACCTACTCGACGACGGGCCGCGGCATCGAGGCGGCCAACGGGTCCTTCGGCCTGCTCGACATGACGCCGTACGGCCGCGGCGAGGCGTGGGAGGACAGGCCGGAGGGCCGGCCCGAGGGCGGCGAGCCGTGCTGGTACTGGCGCTCGGACGCGGGCGGGAACGCCACCTGGGGCCCGACCAGCCGCCCGGTGCCGCAGTGGACCCGCCCGCAGGCGACGCCGGTGGAGACTCTGGGCCGGCGCGGCTCCTATCACTAGGGACCCGCCCCTGAGCTAACTATCTAAAAGGGCTTAGCTGGTTGACGATCTCCTGTCTAACCGTCTATCGTCGGAAAGCCAGTTAGTTCAGACGGGTTTGCGAGGTGTGTCATGGAGATCAAGGCTCTGCGTACGGGACACGTGGGCTTGAACGTGACCGATCTGGATCGGTCCCTGCCCTTCTACCTGCGTGTCTTCGGGTTCCAGGTGCAGGCCGAAGGTGAGGAGCCCGGCCGTCGCTGGGCGTTCCTCGGACGGGACGGGCAGCTGGTGCTCACCCTGTGGCAGCAGAGCGACGCCGCCTTCGCCACCCGCGCCGCGGGCCTGCACCACCTGTCCTTCCAGGTCGAGTCGGTCGACGAGGTGAAGGCCGCCGAACGGGTGCTGCGCGAGCTCGGCGCCGGGTTCGCCCATGACGGCGTCGTCCCGCACGGCGAGGGGGTCTCGTCCGGCGGGATCTTCTTCACCGACCCCGACGGGATCCGCCTGGAGATCTACGCGCCCACCGGCGCCGACACCGCGCCCGCCCCCAGCGGTGCGGCTCCGACCTGCGGTTTCTTCTAGGAAAGGAGGCCGCTGTGTATCACGAGGGCGAACGGGCCGCCCAGCGGCGCGCCGGGCTGCTGGATCAGGGCGCGTTCTCCGCCCGTGCGATCCGCGCAGAGATGCCCGAGGTGGCGCGCCGATTCCTCCTCCAGCAGCCGCTGGTGGTGCTCGGCGCCGCCGACGGGCAGGGGCGGATGTGGGCCACGATGCTGACTGGGCAGCCGGGCTTCCTGCGCGCCGACGACGCCCGGACCGTCACGGTCGACGCCCGGCCCGGAAAGGACGACCCGCTTCACGACCGGCTCGCTGCGCCCGCCCCGGTCGGCATGCTCGCCATCCAGCCGTCCCGGCACCGCCGGATGCGGCTGAACGGCCAGGCGGTCCCGGCCGGGCGCGGCCTGCGCGTCACGCTCGACCAGGTCTACTCCAACTGCCCCAAGTACATCCAGAAGCGCGAACCGCGCTGGGAACCGGCCACCCCGGGCCCGCCGCGACGGTCCCGCGAGCTGACCGAAGACCAGCGGCGGTGGATCGGCGGCGCCGACACGTTCTTCATCGCCACCGCCGACGGCGCGGGTAACGCCGACGCGTCCCACCGCGGCGGCGACCCGGGCTTCGTGGACGTGCTGTCACCGACCGTGCTGCGCTGGCCCGACTACGTGGGGAACGCCATGTTCAACACCCTGGGAAACCTGGAGGTCAACCCCCGGGCGGGGCTGCTGTTCCCCGGCTGGCGCGACGGCTCGGTCCTGCACGTCACCGGCACGGCCCGCGTCGCCTGGGCGCCGGACGGCGAACGGTCGGTCGAGTTCACCGCCACCGGCGTCGTCGAGATCGCCGGGGCCAGCCCGCTGCGGTGGAGCGACCCCGTCCTGTCCCGCTTCAACCCCCGCCTCACGGCGGGCCGTGCAGGATGAAGGAGCCCCAGATGGCCGGGTCCGGATAGTCCGAGCGGCCCCTGAGCAGCGCGGCCCGGAGCGCGTCCGCGACGGACTCGCTCCGCCGCAGCTCCTCGTGGAAGAGGGCGGCGATCCTGGCCGATGGGACGGGCGGCACGTTCCGGAGCATGGCGACGACGCGTTCGGCGCCGGAGACGAAGAAGGCGCGGACCAGCCCGCGCACGCCCTCCGGGGTGATCATGCCGCTCCCGGAGTGGCAGCAGGTCAGCACCACGAGGCGGGCCCGGAGGGATTCGTCCGCGATCATGTCGGAGGTGAGCTGGCCGTCGTCGCCCGCGGCCGGGCTGAGCGCGATGGTGCCCGGCGGCCGGTCCAGCCGCAGGTGCGCGTCGAGGTAGGCGTGGGCGAAGACGTGGACCAGGTCGGCGCCGCGCAGCCGCTCCAGGACGGCGCCTACCGTGCAGGCCTCACCGGACAGCGGTTCCACCTCGTACAGGTCCGTGACCCGCGCGGTCTCCCGCACGTCGAGCGGCGCCGCGTCCGCGTGGCCGCCGGTGGAGAGGGGCAGCCGCGCGCCCTCGGGAGCGCTGATGATCAGCGGCGCTCCGGCGGGGCCCGGCAGCGGGTCGGCGGCGAGCAGTTCCAGGCCGTGCAGCGACTGCGCGAAGGTCACCGGATGACGCTCGATCAGCTGCACGCCCTCGTCGAGGCTGAACGCCGCGAACGGCATCCCCCACAGGATCCAGT
The DNA here is from genome assembly GCF_040675175.1 of Nonomuraea sp. NPDC049649. NCBI lineage: Bacteria > Bacillati > Actinomycetota > Actinomycetes > Streptosporangiales > Streptosporangiaceae > Nonomuraea > Nonomuraea sp. NPDC049649. The sequence continues at coordinate 7,076 of NZ_JBFAOH010000006.1, read as the reverse complement.
CCGGCAGCACGATCACGGGCCGGCCGGGGGCGAGCTCGTCGCGGAACGGGCGCAGCAGCAGCGGGCCGAGGTCCGGGATGTCCCGGCTGTGGGTGACCATCGGGCCGGACTCCAGCGCGGCCACCACGTCGGCCCCCGGGACCCGCTGGTGGGAACGCTCGCCGCCGGGGCTGACCATCCAGGCGTGGATCGCCCGTAAATGGCGCAGCGTGGCCAGCGGATCGACGCCGACCGGCACCCGCATGAAGGTTCAGGCGGATGAGGTTCGACAGCGCGACGGCGACGCCGCGGGTGTCGTCGACCTCGCGCTTGAGCGCGAGGCTCTCGGTCAGGTGGGCGGAGGCCTGGTCGAAGTCGTCCTCGGCCATGCGTACGAGCGCGAGAAGGTTGAGCGCCTGGGCGCGTCCCCGCCGGTCCATCGGCTCGGCCTCGGCGAACCAGCGGTCGAGATGGTCGGCGGCCTCGGGATAGCGCGCGGCGGCCCGCGCGATCTCCGCGGCGAGGATGAGCCCCTGACGGCGCAGCACCGGGATGCCCCGGGCCATCCGCAGCGCCGTGCCGATCGCGGCGGCGGCCTCGTCGTGCCGGCCGGTCATGCTGAGCGTCAGGCCCAGGTTGCCGAACACCTCCGCGGTGTCGTCCGACGGCCCGCCGGGCACCCGGCCGAGATGGTCCTCGGCGGTGCGCCCCCACTCCACCGCCCGCTCCGGCTGGGAGAGGTTCAGGCTGACCCGGCTGAGCTGCGAGGCGGCGAGTGCGGCCAGCTTGTGCTCGCCGGCCTCGACGGACCGGAGGTAGGCCTCGTCGAGCGCGTCGAAGGCCTCGTCCAGCATCCCCGCCTGCAACGCCGCCTCTCCCAGGGTGGTCAGCATGGCCCACCGGGTCGGCGGGGCGGGCGGCTCCCGGTCGCCGAGCAGGACGAGGGCGCGCCTGGCGTCCTCCGCCCCTTCGGCCGGCCGGCCGCCGAGGATCCGCGCCTCCGCACGCTGGGCCAGCGCGGACGCGAGCATCAGCTCGTCGCCGAGCCGCTCGGCGAGCGCGATCCGGCGCTCGGCGCACTCGGCCTCCTTCGCCCCGCGCTGGAACATCGAGTAGACGCACGCCAGGAGGAACAGCGCCGCGTCGAGCTCCCGCGGGTCGTCCGACCGCTCGGCCGTCCCCACCGCGACGCGGGCGTGGACCAGCGCGGTCCGGTAGTTCCCGCTCCGCATCGCGTCCTGCGTGAGGGCGCGCAGCCGGCGGGAGACGGTGCCCATCATGACGGGGCCCATCATGGTCTGCCTTCCTTCCCGCGCGGCACCAGCACGCGCAGCACGACGAGGGTGATCCCCGACCCGGCGATCCAGGCCAGGACGGCCTCCAGAGGAGGCGGCGGGGGTACGGCACGGCTGAGCGACAGGGCCGACCAGCCGAGCCAGGCTGCCGCCCCGCCGAGCAGGGCGCAGGACATCCGGTCGAAGGCGTCCAGTTCCCCGGCCCGCTCGGTGACCGCGGGCAGGGCGAGGGCCAGCGCGGCGAGCGCCGCGACGAGCGGGGCGTCCAGCCGGTCCGGCAGCGGCACCTGGTACTCCAGCGCCTGGATGACGGCGAGGGCCATGAGCAGGGCACCCAGGAAGGAGGTCTGCAGCACGGTCAGGCGGCGCGCCCGCCCGGCGATCCGCTCGCCGATCACGGTGCGGGCGCTCCGGCCGACCTCCGCCGCGCTTTCGCGGGTGGCCCGCAGGTAGCCGATGTCCACGTCCAGCTGCTCCTGGAGGACGCGGGCCAGCACCGCGTCGCTCTCCAGGAACCGCCGCCCGCGCGGCAGGGCGTCCGTCATCCGCCCGGTCGCGACGCCCACGCTGATCCGCATCCGGCTCAGGTCGCGGAGCGCGGCGACCAGCCCGGCGGTGCCGCCGACGGCCTGGGCCAGCCGCGCCTGCCCCGCCGACAGCTCCGCCGTGCCGATCGCCGGCGCGTCGATCAGCCCGACCAGGTGATCGGTGGCGTCGTCCACCGTACGGCTGACCTGGCGATACCGGGACGACCGGTGCAGCACCCAGGAGGCGTGCCGCACCTTCGCCGCGCCGAGCAGGTAACGGGCGAACGGGCGCAGCTCCACCCGCCCGGGGACCTGCCACACCCACGCGTACATGTCCTGCTCGCGCCGCCTGCCGGTCAGCATGACCAGCCGCCGCGTCGGCGGGCGGTCGTCGTGCCGCCGCTCCGCCAGCTCCCACACCGCGACGCCCTCGTCGAACGGGCGGGCGGGACCCCTGACCTGCTCCTCGGGGAGTTCGGCGCGGACGACGCCGGGAACGATCCGGTCGCACACCCCGGCGTAGACGCGCACGGTGCCGAGCGTCCCGGCGGCGCCGGCGGGCCACTCCGCGTCGAGCTCGGCCCACGGCCGCCCGCCCTCGGGGGCGAGCACCGCCATCAGCCCCACCACGTCGTGTTCGCGGTAGAGCACGGCCTGGTAGACGCCGGGCCGGTCGATCGTACCGGTGGCCAGCAGGGTGAAGTCGTCGCCCGGCGCGAGGGCGGCGGGGACCCGCGCCGGCGTGCCCGCCACCAGCTCGGTCACCTCGCCCAGCGCCGCGAAGGACGCCCACAGCCGCCCGGCCGGCGCCCGCCAGCCGGCGCCGCTCTCTCCTGCGGTGCAGTACGCGTGGACGACGAGGGCCTGCTCAGCGATCGTCATCGGACGGGGTCTCCGGGTGCGAGGCGATGGCCGCCCCGATGCGCTCGATGGTCTGGTTGACCACCTGAGGAGCCGCTTCGGGCACCTCGTCGCCGGGGCTGATGGGGGAGGGGCCCAGCGACGGCCCCGCCAGCTCGACCCGGCTCAGCGCGAGCCGGGCTTCCGGCACGTCACCGCGGGCGAGAGCGTCCTCCAGGAGGGTGAGCTGGGCGTGCACCTCCGCCCACCCGCCGGGGGAGAGGCGCCAGGCGCTCACCCTGCCCAGCAGTTCATCGGTGTCGGCCAGGGTCTCCTCGAAGGTCGGCACGGGGGAGCCTCCGTTCGTGGAACGTGTCAATCAACCCATACGAGTCGGGCCGCCCATCGTTACGAGCGTCACTGGGAGACGCTGGCGGCGCTGTGGGGCGGACCGGCGTAGCGCCAGAAGAAGTTGATCAGCACGTTCATCCGGTTCCGCCCGCCCAGCAGGTAACGCACGTGGATGAAGATCCACGCCAGCCAGGCGGCGAGCCCGTGCGCGGTCAGCCCGTTGGGGAGCTGCAGCACGGCCTCGGCCTTGCCCACGGTGGCCATGATGCCCGGGTCCCGGTACCGGAACGGCGCCGCCGGCCTGCCCTGGACAGCCGCCGCGATCTGCCTGCCCGCGTGCTCGCCCATCTGGATCGCCGGCTGGGCGAGCTGCGCCTGCGGCGCGGGCGGCCCCGCCAGGTCGCCGGCCACGAATATCTCCGGGTGCTCCGCCACGTTCAGCGCCTCCGTGAGCACGATCCTGCCGCCCTTGCCCTGCGGCAGCCCCCAGTCGGCGACCTGCTGGGGCGCGGCCACGCCGAGCGCCCACACGGTCAGGTCGCTCGGCAGCCGCGTCCCGTCGCTCAGCACCACCGCGTCCGGCTCCACCGCCGCCACCGTCGACCCCAGCCGGAGCCGCACCCCTCTCTTGCTCAGCGCCCGCGCCGCCGCGCTCCGCAGCCGGGGCTTGTACGGGGAGAGCACGTAGTCGAACCGCTCCACCAGCGTCACGCTCGTCTGGTCCGGCCGGATCTCGGGAAACGTCAGCGGCAGCGTGCGCCGGCGCAGCTCGGCCAGGGTGCCCGCCATCTCCACCCCGGTCGCGCCGGCGCCCACCACGACGACGTGCGTGCCCTCCCGGCGGCCGGTCGCCGTCTCCTCCAGCAGCCGCCCCAGCCGGTCGCGCATCTCGGTCGCGTCGCGTAGCGAGTAGATCGGGTGCGCGTTCTCCTGGGCCCCTTCGACGCCGAGCCAGTTGGTGGTCACGCCGGTGGCGATGACGAGATAGTCGTAGTCCAGCCCGCTGCCGTCCTCGAACTCCACCCGCCGCTCGCCGGGCAGCACCTTGCTCAGCACGGCCTTCCGCGTCCGCACGTTCGGCCACCTGGCGGCGAAGGTCCGGACCGGGTAGGACACGTCGGACGCCCCCATCCCGGCCGTGGCGACCTGGTAGAGCAGGGGCTGGAACGTCGCGTACGCGTTCCGGTCGACGAGCGTGACCAGCACTCCCGTACGAGCCAAGGTCCTCGTCGCGGCCAGCCCCGCGAACCCCGCGCCCACCACCACGACCCGAGTTCTCTGCGCCATGACTCCGGTTCTTCCCCGAGAAGTCCGGACAGAACGGCCGATCCGGAAGTGCGGCAGGATGACCGGATGCGCAACGTCAGGCGGTGGAACCGGTGAGCAGCCTGCACCGGGCGGTGAAGGGCAAGTGGGATCATCCCTCGCCGCTGGTGTGGCCGCCGCCGGTCACGTATCCGCAGATGCGGGAGCTCGCCGCCGAGGCTCGGAGTACCGCCGCCACCTGCTGCTGCGCTACAGCGTCGTCTGGCGGAAACCGGAGCGGTAGCGCGGATCTCCAGCGCTCCTCCTGCTGCTCTGCAGCGTCCTCTGGCGGAAGCCGGCGCGGTAGCGCCTGCGCTACCGCACATCTCCAGCGCGCGGGATCGATCGGCCGGGCGGCCGGCGGGAGGGTGGAACCCGTCACTGAACAACCGATTTCGACGGGGATGACCTCTATGTTCACGAAGATCGCCGCTGCCGCGCTCGCCGCCCTCACCCTGACGCCTGCCGCCGCCGCGCAGGCCGCCCCGCCACGCGACGTCCTGCAGCGGGAGCTGGACTCGCTGGTGGAGAAGTACGACTTCCCGGGCGCGCTCGGCACCGTGCGCGACAGCCGCGGCCGGGTCCGCCACTACACGGCCGGCGTGGGGGACCTCAAGACGGGGGCGAAGGTGCCCGCCGACGCCTACGTGCGCGTCGGCAGCAACACCAAGACGTACGTGGCGGTGGTCGCGCTGCAGCTCGCCGGGGAGGGCAGGCTCGACCTGGACGCCCCGGTGGAGAAGTACCTGCCGAAGGTCATCCGCGGCAACGGCAACGACGGCCGGAAGATCACCACCAGGATGCTGCTCAACCACACCAGCGGGCTGCCGAACTACACCGCGGACATGCCCTCCATCCTGGAGCTGCGCGACCGCTACCAGGAGCCGTACGAGCTGCTCCAGCAGGGGCTGGCGCACCGGCCCACGTTCCCTCCCGGCAAGGGCTGGGCCTACAGCAACACCGGCTACGTCGCGCTCGGCCTGCTCATCCAGCGGGTCACCGGCCGCCCGGTGCAGGAGGAGATCACCCGGCGCATCATCCGGCCGCTCGGCCTGAAGCACACCTACTGGCCCGGCGCTGGGGACCAGGGCATCCGGAAGCCGCACCCCCGGGGCTACCACTTCAGTGAGCCCGGCGGCACCGCCGTCGACGTCACCGAGCTCGACCCGAGCTGGGGCTGGGCGGCCGGCCAGCTCATCGCCACGCCGGGCGACGTCAACCGCTTCTTCGTCGCCCTCCTGGACGGGAAGCTGCTCAAGCCCGAGCAGCTCAGGCAGCTGAAGAAGACGGTCAAGCCGAAGGACTTCCTGCCCGGCTTCGAGTACGGCCTGGGCATCTTCAAGATCAAGCTGTCGTGCGGCGGGCACGCCTGGGGCCACGGCGGCGACATCGACGGCTACGAGACCCGCAACGGCGTCACCGAGGACGGCCGCGCCGTCTCGTTCGCCGTCACCGCCCTGCCGCACCCCACCGACGAGGAGGCGGCGCTCGCCACCTTCAAGGTGGTCGACCGCGCCATCTGCGCCACCCGCTGATCGTTTTCGTGTCGTACATGAAAGTTTCACAGCCCCATATCAAGCGATTCTGAGGGGGGCAACGGCGTTGTGCTGGCCAATCCTCACTCAACCCTTGACCGATAATTTCGGGAACCGTTGACAACTTTCGGGGGCGGATGAACACTGTCGCCAATTCGTCGCCCTCCCGAGGAGGAAGCAGGCAATGAACAGCGCCCCCGCCCCCCCGACGTACCGCAGACGCGGCGGCCTCAGATCCTTCATCCGCCGCGCCTGCACCGTAGCCGCAGCGCTGATCACCGCGATGGCGCTGCCCGGCGTCGCGCACGCCGTCCCCGTCAACTCCAACCAGACCGGCAACCACGACGGGTACTTCTACTCGTTCTGGACGGACGCCCAGGGCACGGTCTCGATGGACCTGGGGTCCGGCGGCAACTACAGCACCTCCTGGCAGAACACCGGGAACTTCGTCGCCGGCAAGGGCTGGAACCCCGGTGGCCGCAGGACGGTCAGCTACTCCGGCAGCTTCAACCCGTCCGGCAACGCCTACCTGACCCTGTACGGCTGGACCCGGAACCCGCTCGTCGAGTACTACATCGTCGACAACTGGGGCACCTACCGTCCCACCGGCAACTACAAGGGCACCGTCACCAGCGACGGCGGCACGTACGACATCTACGAGACGACGCGCTACAACGCCCCCTCCATCGAGGGCACCCGGACCTTCCAGCAGTACTGGAGCGTCCGCCAGCAGAAGCGGACCGGCGGCACCATCAACGCCGGCAACCACTTCGACGCCTGGGCCCGCCACGGCATGAACCTCGGCAACCACGACTACATGATCATGGCGACCGAGGGCTACCAGAGCAGCGGCAACTCCAACATCACCATCGGCGGCGGCGGTAACCCCGGCAACGGCGGCAACCCCGGCGACGGCGGCAACCCGGGCAACCCCGGCGGCTGCAACGCGACCCTCTCCGCGGGCAGCCAGTGGAGCGACCGCTACAACCTGAACGTCTCGGTCAGCGGCTCCAGCAACTGGACCGTCACGATGAACGTGCCGTCCCCGGCCCGGATCATCGCCACCTGGAACATCAGCGCGAACTACCCCAGCCAGCAGGTCCTGACAGCCAGACCGAACGGCAACGGCAACAACTGGGGGGTGACCATCCAGCACAACGGCAACTGGACCTGGCCGACGGTCTCCTGTAGCGCGAACTGACCCGTACCCGATCCACGTCCACGGCGCGGCGGCCTCACGGCCG